>JAEKLU010000325.1 GCA_019509685.1 Mesorhizobium sp.
GGCACCGTGCCGCCGCGCCTGATTCCGGCAAAGGACCGCCATGCGCATCGGGATCACCATGCGTATCGGGATCGCCATGCGTATCGGGATCGCCATGCGTCGGTGACCATCAGGATACGCATGGCGGCCGCAGGTCAATGGCGTGGTCCACACGCTGGAACGGCTTACCGAGGCGCTGAAGGCTTTCGACGTCGAGCTTGATTTCCTGACGCCCAACCTCTTTCGCACTTTGCCGATGCCGACCTATCCCGACATCCGGCTGGCATTGACCACGCCCGGCCGCGTCGCGCGGCTGATCGAGGCGCGCAAGGCCGACCATATCCATATCGTCACCGAAGGGCCGCTCGGCATCATGGCGCGCCGCTATTGCCGCAAGGCCGGCCGCCCCTTCACCACCAGCTACCACACGCGCTTTCCCGAATATCTCAGCGCCCGCCTGCCGGTGCCGGAAAGCTGGGCCTATCGCTGGCTGCGCGACTTCCACAATTCCGGACAGGGCACGCTTGTCGCCACGCAATCACTGGCCGACGACCTCGCGGCGCGCGGCTTCGACAAACTCCGCCCATGGACGCGCGGCGTCGACACCGACCATTTCCGGCCGGACAAGCGCAAGCAAACCGGATTTCCACATCCGGTTTTCCTGTGCGTCGGCCGCGTCGCGATCGAAAAAAACCTGACGGCCTTTCTCGATCTCGACCTGCCCGGCAGCAAGATCCTCGTCGGTGAGGGGCCCGAACTGGCCAAGCTCAAGGCGCGTTATCCGAACGCGCATTTCCTCGGCCATCGCCCGAACGACGAACTGGCCGAGATCTATGCATCGGCCGACGTCTTCGTCTTCCCGAGCCGCACCGACACTTTCGGCAACGTCATCATCGAGGCTTTGGCCAGCGGAACGCCCGTCGCCGCCTATCCGGTGACCGGTCCGATCGACATTGTCGGCGATGGTGTCGGCGGGGCCGTGTCCAACGACCTGCGCGAGGCGACCCTCAAAGCGCTTGCCGTCGATCGCGTCGAAGCGCGCCAGCGCGCGATGCGCTACAGCTGGCAGGCCTGCGCGGAGATGTTCCTCGACGCGGTCGAGGAAGCACTGGGCAAGACGCGCAAGCGTACCGACCAGGATGCAGTGGCATCAGGTCCGCCTAGGCTCGTTCTAGAATAGCCGTCCGCCGTTCGGCACCTTGCGCTCGATGGCGCCGAGCACCACGGCGCCCTCCTCGTCGGGAAAACCCAGCGTCAGCACTTCCGATATGAACGGACCGATCTGGCGCGGCGGGAAATTGACGACCGCGAAGACCTGGCGGCCTACAAGCGTTTCCGGCGCATAATATTTGGTGATCTGCGCTGACGACTTCTTCACCCCGATATCCGCGCCGAAATCGATCTTGAGCTTGAACGCCGGCTTGCGCGCTTCTGGAAACGGCTCGGCCTCAACGATCGTGCCGGCGCGGATGTCGACACGATCGAAATCGGCAAAGCTTATCTCAGGCTTGCGCCCGCTGCTCGAACTCATCGGGGACTGTGCTCAGGCGTTGCCGTGGGTTTCGAACAGCACGCTGGACAGCGCATCCTTGGCCGACGTGCCCGACCAGACGACGAACTGGAAGGCCTGAAAATAGCATTCGCAGGCTTCGAGCGCTGAAGACAAAAGCACCTCGACCTGTTGGCTCGACGGCTCGACCCCGCCGGCGAGCAGCAGCGACTGGCGGAACATGATCGCGCCTTCCTGCTCCCACAGGTCGAAATGGCCGAACAGCATCTGTTCGTTGATCAGCGACAACAGCCGCATCACTTCCAGCGCGCGCGTCTCGGGCACTTTGATGTCGAAGGCACAGGCCAGATGCAGCGCCTCGAAATCCTCCATCCAGGAAAAGGAGACGTGATAGTCGGTCCAGCTGCCGGTCACCGAGATCGATATCTCGTCGTCGCCGGCGCGTTCGAACGACCAGTCATTGTTGTGGGCCACCTGCTCGATGACGTCCACCGGGTGGATTTCGCGGGAGAATTCGAGTTCGAGGAGTTCCATGAATGCTTCCTGTGTTCAGGGGAGCGCCACACGCTCCGCGGGGCACACACGACGAACAATCTGTCTAGAAACTCGGACGGTCAGGACTTTCCAACGCAAAGACCCCAACCGGATCCCACCGCCCGGCGCATGACCCTGCTTCGAATCATGCAACAAATTCAGTCTATTGATCGGGAGTCGCGTGAACAGCCCAATTTTTCGCACTGCGTCATTCGCATGTGGAAAGCCGCTGTCACAAAGATTCATGCAATGCCGGTAAACGATTCACGGCAAAGCGATTTTTCGGATCGCGCTATGTGGAAAAGTTTAACGATTATTTTTTTGCGCGAGGCTTCGCGGCACCCGCCGGTGCGGCCTGCCCGGTCAATTCGGCGAGCCTGGCCTCGAGTGCCTCGACGCGCGCCACCAGTTGGATGTTGTCTTCGCGTGCCTTGACGGCCATCTCGCGTGCGGCCTCGAACTCCTCGCGCTGCACCACGTCCATGGAGTTGAGCAGGCGCTCCGCCTGGGCCCGGAACGCTGTCTCCATCTCACGCCGAACGCCCTGGGCGGCACCGGCGGCATCGGTCATCAGTTTGGCGAATTCATCGAGAATGCGGTTCGGTCCGGTCGACATGGCAGATCCTCGGCTTTGGTTGTTTTGACGTAGTGGCGTGCGACGTGGAATGCAAGAACGTTGAGGGTTGACGCGTGCCGTGCGTTGCTATGGCGCATGTCGGCACCATGCCTGTGCAACGCCTCCAAATCGCTCCAAGCTGTACTTGAAGGCGCCAAATCGCCTATTGTGTCGCGTATTGATTCAGCACTCTTCAGTCAGGTCAACTTATGGCAACGCCCCCGCGCCGACCGACAAATCCGATGGCCGCCGCAGAAGCCGCCTTCAAACCGGCCAAAAAACCAGCGCCGCCAATTCGCGAGCCCGCGGCCGCGCCGAATGTCAGGGAGCTTGTTTCGATCCGGATCGATCGCGCCGTTCTGGACCATTTTCAGGAAGATGGTCCTGGCTGGCAGGACAGGATCAACGACGCTCTCAGGCAAATTGTCGCCGGCAAAACGCAGGATTGAAACCGCCATCTTGTGAAGGTGAAGGCAACCGCCTGCTTGCCTTGACCCCGCCAAAACCCTGCCGCATGGTCCGCGCCCGATAAACGACCGCAACCGGGAGACCCCAGTTTGAGCGAATATTTCCTGTTGCCGCTGGCCTCCCTGCCCTTTCCCAACATCAATCCGGTTATCGTTCAAATCGGACCACTGGCGGTGCACTGGTATGGCGTCGGCTACATCGTCGGCATTCTTTTTGCCTGGTGGTATGCCAAGCGCCTCGTCACCAATTCCAGGCTCTGGCCGGATGGCGCCATGCCGATGAAGCCGGAAGACCTCGACGATTTCATCGTCTGGGCGGCGATCGGCGTGGTGCTCGGCGGACGCACCGGCTACGTGCTGTTTTACGACCTGCCGCGCTATATCGCGCATCCGCTCGACATCTTCGCCGTCTGGCAGGGCGGCATGTCGTTCCATGGCGGCCTGCTCGGCGTCATCCTTGCCATGACGCTGTTCTCGCTCAAGCGCGGTATCCACACCTGGACGCTGTTCGACGTGGTCTCAGCCGGCGTGCCTGTCGGGCTTGGCCTGGTGCGCGTTGCCAATTTCATCAATTCAGAACTCTGGGGCAGGCCCTCGAACGTGCCGTGGGCGATCGAATTCCCCAATGGCGGCCCGTTCACGCGCCACCCGAGCCAGCTCTACGAAGCGCTGCTCGAAGGCCTCGTGCTGTTCCTGGTGCTGCGCTTCTTCACCCACTCGCGTCTCAAGTTGAAGACGCCGCGCTTCGTCGGCGGCGCCTTCATCGGCGGTTACGGCTTGTCGCGCATCTTCGTCGAGTTCTTCCGCGAGCCGGACCAGCAGCTCGGCTATTTATTCGGCGGCTGGCTGACCATGGGCATGATCCTGTCCACGCCGATGGTGCTAGCCGGCGTCTGGGCGATGATCACCGCAAAACCGATGGCGCAGCCGCAGGCGGCATTCACCGCGCCCGAAATCAGCCAGATGTTCGGCGAGCTTGTCGCCGTCTGGCTTTACCGCGCATGGCAGGATGCCGGCCGGCCGCAGCCCGCGACCTTTGCCGAGATCGGTCCTGGACGTGGCACGTTGATGAAGGACATGCTGCGCACCTGGTCACGGATCGATCCCGAGTTCATTGCCGGGATTTCCTTCGCCATGATCGAGACCAGTCCGCGTCTTGCCGACATCCAGCGGCAGACGCTTGCAGGCCAAAGCGCAAAGCCGAACTGGCACCAAACCATCGACACGCTGCCGCGCCAGCCGCTGTTCATCATCGGCAACGAATTGTTCGACGCCGTGCCCATCCGGCAGTTCGTGCATGCCGGCGAAACCTGGCGCGAACGCATGATCGGCCTCGACGACAATGATGACCTGCGCTTCTTCGCCGGCGCGGGGTCCGTCGACCCGACGCTGCTGCCCGACGATGCCTCGGACGCGCCCGAAGGTGCCATCGCCGAACTGGCCCCGGCCCGTTCGGCACTGATAGCGGCGATTGCCG
>JAEKLU010000265.1 GCA_019509685.1 Mesorhizobium sp.
TCTTGGAATTGTAGACGTCGTCGGAGCCCGGCAGGATCGAGAAGCCGGTGACGTCGCCGATGACCGAAGAGTCGTTGGTCTTGACGTTCGAGCCGACGTCGCCCCACCAGGGGATCATCGAGCCGGTGCCGGCCAGGAACTGCTGGAAGGCGGTCGTGTTCGGATCGGCGTTGATCTGGTCGGCGGGTTCGGAGGGCAGGGCATCGATGACGTCCTGGATGGCGCGCACCCAGGCCGGGTTGTTGACGCGCGGCTTCATCGTGTCGGCGTCGAACAGCCAGGCCTTGTCGTCGGGATGCTTGGCATAGGCCGTGGCGCGGCTGCCGAGGAAGTAGAAGCCGAAACCGCCCCAGGGCTTGGGCGCGTCGAGATAGCCGTAAACGTCCTGGCCCTTGAATTTCTTGCCCTTGAGGAATTTGGTCACGGCCTGCACCTGCTGCCAGGTCTTCGGCACGCCCCATTCGCCTTCACCACCGCCATCCTTCCACTGCTTGGCGAGGTCGGCATCGGAAAACACGTCGGTGCGGTAGTTGAAGTTGTGCGCGTCGCCGTCGATGGTGACGCGATACTGCTTGCCGTCCCAGGTGCCGACGGGCGGCTTCAGATAGTTGACCAGATCGTCGAAATCGATCTGCTTCTTGACCCAGTCGGGCATTTCGGAGGTCAGGCCTTTGCCGCAGACATCGCCTTCGAAAGGCGCGCCCATCTCGATGATGTCGAAATCGACGGTGCCGGTGGCGATCGACTGCTGCAGGCGGGCGTTGTAGTCGGCCTGGGCAAGGTCGATCCAGCTGATCTTGGCCCCGGTATAGGCCTCCCACGGCTTGAGGAAGCCACGGAACAGCACATTGTGCAGGTTCTGGTTGTTGAGGCCCATGAAGGTGAGCTCGACGCCGGCGAACTCGCCTTCCTTGACATTGGCCTTGGTCGCTTCGAGGCAAAGTTCGCCAACTTTCTGGAAGTCGGCATCGGTCGGCTGGCCTTTGCCGACGCCCGGGATCTGCAGGATCTTCTTGCGCAGATCGTCATCGGCGGCGGCCGGCCTGGTCATTGCGCCGAGTCCGGCGCCGGACGCGGCGGCTATCGCGGCCATCGAGGCAGCACCCTTCAGCACATCGCGGCGGCTCGCGCCGGCGCGCATCAGTTTTTCGTACAGGTCGACTCTCATCTACAGGTTCCTCCCAGAACAACAGCCATTGAATGGAAATACCAATCTATCGGACGTCGAAACGTCTTACGGTTCTCCTCGAACATACGGGGACGTGGGACCCCACCCTGCGTCGCCGGAGTTCCGATTTCGGGGTAAGAGGCCCGTTGTCGGATTGGCACTCGCCACTATTCGCGTAATCGATTACCTTGTCAACACGAGTGGGTTTTTATCTATAATATACCGACTTGCCCTTGCCGTTCGCAATGGCTAGCTTCACCGCAAACGATAAAGGGGAGACGATGGCTCAAGTCGCGATCAGCAGTGTGGCCAAGGCGTTTGGAACCGTCAAGGTCCTGCACGAGGTCAGCATCGATATCGCCGACGGCCAGTTCGTCGTGCTGGTCGGTCCGTCGGGTTGCGGCAAGTCCACGTTGCTGAGGATGGTCGCCGGCCTGGAGACCGTTTCGGGCGGCACGATCTCGATCGGCGAGCGCGTCGTCAACAATCTGCCGCCGGCAAAGCGCGACATCGCCATGGTGTTCCAGAACTATGCGCTCTATCCGCACAAGACGGTGGAACAGAACATGGCCTTCGCGCTGAAGCTGCGCGGCACCGATCCGACCGTCGTTGCCGAGCGGGTCAAGCGCGCCGCCGACATCCTCGACCTCGCGCCCTATCTGAAGCGCTATCCGCGCCAGCTTTCCGGCGGCCAGCGCCAGCGCGTCGCCATGGGCCGGGCCATCGTGCGCAACCCGCAGGTGTTTTTGTTCGACGAACCGCTATCCAATCTCGACGCCAAATTGCGCGTGCAGATGCGCACCGAGATCAAGGAACTGCACCAGCGGCTGAAGACCACGACCATCTATGTCACCCACGACCAGATCGAGGCCATGACCATGGCCGACAAGATCGTGGTGATGCGCGATGGCCGCATCGAGCAGGTCGGCGCGCCGCTGGAACTGTTCGACCGGCCGGCAAACCTGTTCGTCGCCGGCTTTCTCGGCTCGCCGGCCATGAACCTGCTCAAAGGCACGGTAAAGAAGGGCGACAACGCCGTCGACATCGCCGGCACGGCATTTCCGCTGCCCCCGGGAAGTGCTGCCCAGGACGGCCAGGCCGTCGTCTATGGCGTGCGGCCGGAGCATCTGGAAATCCATCCCGACGGCATCGCCGCCACAGTCTCGGTGGTCGAGCCGACCGGCTCGGAGACTCTGGTGTTCCTGCGCTTCGGCGAGGGCGAGATGGTGGCGTTGTTCCGTGAACGCCATGACGTCAAGCCGGGCGACACGCTGAAGCTGAAGCCGCGGCTCGACCAGGTCCATCTTTTCGACGCGGCGACCGGCAAGCGCCTTTAGACTTTTACGGCAATTCCAGCCGGAAACCGCTCACACTTTTCCTGGAATTGCGCTGGACTGCACACAGACCTTACGAGGGGACACCATGCTCAAAGGGATCAATCCGCTGCTCAATGCCGATGTGCTGCAAGCACTGCGGGCGATGGGGCATGGCGACGACCTGATCATCGCCGACACCAATTTCCCGGCCGATTCGGTGGCCAGGCAAACCGTGCTCGGAAAAGTGTTGCGCATCGATGCGTCGGCGGCCGAGGTGGTGAAAGCGGTGCTGTCGCTCTATCCGCTGGATACCTTCGTCAATGACGCGGCCGCGCGCATGGAGATCGTCGGCAAGCCGAACGAGATCCCGCCGGTGCAGAAGGAGGTGCAGAAAGAGATCGACGCCGCCGAAGGCAAGCCCTGGCCGATGATCTCGATCGAGCGCTACGCCTTCTACGAGCGCTCCAAGAAGGCCTATTGCGTCATCCAGACCGGCGAGCGCCGCTTCTATGGCTGCTTTGCCTTCCGCAAGGGCGTCGTGCCGCCGGATGCGGAGTAAGACCATGGCCATCGGAAAACCCATTGTTATCCTTGGCGTTTTCGTCGCCGACACGGCCTATCGCGCCGACCGGCAGCCACGCCTGGGCGAGACGATCCTCGGCAATTCCTTCAAGCTTGGGCCGGGCGGCAAGGGCTCGAACCAGGCGGTGGCGGCCGGCAAGCTCGGCGCCGACACCACTTTCCTGACCAGGCTCGGTGTCGATGCCTTTGCCGATATGGCCAGCCAGACTTGGAAGGGCGCGGGCGTCAAAAGCGCGGTCATCGACACGCCCGACAGCTATACCGGCGCCGCCTATATCTTCGTGGAAGAGGGCAGCGGCAACAACGCCATCATCGTCAGCCCAGGTGCCGCGATGCTGATCTCGCCCGCCGACATCGAGGCGCATGCCGGCCTGATCCGCTCGGCCGGCGTCTTCGTCACCCAGCTCGAACAGCCGATCGATGCGGCTCTCAAGGCGCTTGAGATCGCGCGTGGGGCGGGGGTGACCACCATCCTCAACCCGGCGCCGGCAGCCAGCCTGCCGGATCGCATCTATACGCTTTGCGATTATGTCACGCCTAACGAGACCGAGGCCGAGGGGCTGACCGGCATCAAGGTGTCGTCGCTCGAGGATGCCCGCCGCGCCGCCGATGCATTGCTGGCCAAGGGCGTCGCGGCGGTGATCGTCACGCTCGGCGAGAAGGGCGCGCTGCTGCACACGAAGGATCGCTCCGAGCATGTCGGCGCGGTCAGCGCCGGCGCGGTCGTCGAGACCACCGGCGCCGGCGACGCCTTCAATGGCGGCCTGGCGGCGGCCCTCGCCAAGGGCGTCGAGCCGCTGGAAGCGGTGCGCTTTGCCTGCGCCGTCGCCGGCATTTCGGTGACGCGTCCGGGAACGGCGCCTTCCATGCCGACGCTGCAAGAGGTCGAAGCGCTGCTGGCGCGGGCTTGAGCCGCAATTCACCGTCCCAAGACTATCCACCGCTCGGAACGCAACCACCGGGCGTGCGTTCATTGTCTTGAACCCAGGACAATACGGCTCGGATTTTGGAGCGGTGATATGAAAAAAGCTTATGAAAAACCGATACTTACGAGGCGCGGGAAGCTTAGCGAACGCACCGCGCAGATATCGGCTTCGGGTGTCATCTTGGGCGAGTAGGAGCTGCCACCATGAGCGATCGCGGCGTTGATTTCCTGGAAAGCTGGCTTGATGAGCACCTGCCCGCGGATCTGCCCGCCGATAGGGCCACCGCCAGGGTGCTGACGACGCGCATAGCGCTTGACGCACGGCATAGCGGTCTGGAGGTCGCCGAGATCGAGGAGGCGGTTGGTTCGCTCGAAGGCGTCATCCTCGAAGCCTTGGATGAGGCGGATCCGGATGGGCCTGCATAAGTTTCGATAGCCCCTTTGAAGCCCGCCTGCATGCGCAGACGGGTTCTTTCTACTGAATCTCGGAAAGCTAAAGAATCCGGCTGGTCAGTTCCAGCATGGTCGTTGCGCCTTGCTCGCTGCCTGGCATGTGCACGACGCGCAGGACTCTGAGGTCCTTGGCTGATCCTTCGACCGGCATCGACACGCTTTCGCCGACACGCGGCAATTCCTGGAATGCCAGCTCGTCCACGTCCCTGGCATCGTCAATTGAGATACGGCATCGCACAGCCATCTGATTTCTCCCGTCTTTTTGCCCTTGGGTGGAACGAGACAAGGATGGGATGGTTCCGAGAATCATGCCAGTCGACTATTTTGCCGACATGGCAGGCGCTCTGCGGCTTAAGTCGAGGCGTTGCCGATGCCGATGCCGCAGGAGAGATCAAATTCAAATCCGGCAGGATCTGAATTGCTGTGAGCAAGACAATGTCTTTTGGACGATTTATGTCACATTTCTCCTGAGGAGAAATGGCGCGAGTGACGGGGCTCGAACCCGCGACCTCCGGCGTGACAGGCCGGCACTCTAACCAACTGAGCTACACCCGCGCATTAACGAGCACGTGTCAGCCGTGTTCGTCGTTGGGGCGGTGGATAAGGGGTTCGTTACCGGGTGTCAAGCGCGGCATTGAAGCATTTACAGCAAACAGGAGAAGGTTTTTTGACAGCCGCACCGAGGCTGGGGAAAACCGGCCGACAGCGGCGTTGCCGGCCGTTCATTTGGTCTTGCGAATGCGATGCTAACTGCTTAAAGGTCCGCGCTCAGGCGGGCGATTAGCTCAGTTGGTAGAGCGCTTCGTTTACACCGAAGATGTCGGCGGTTCGAGCCCGTCATCGCCCACCAGTTTCCCCGATCGGTATTTGCGGCTCGACGCTCGATCGGCACGACCACGCCCGTGAAAACATTATGCAGGGCGTCGACCCCTTCATGCGAAAGCGTCGGACATCTCATAATAGGCCCTGCCTATGAATTGTCCTGGCCGATTGTCCGGCGGCCAAAAGCACCGCAATGGTTTGCAACAGGGATGGTTACGGCTCTTCCCCGACCAGGTCGATCCGGCAAGGAGAAAAGATGATTGAACTGCCTTTTGCGCGCGACGAGTACCAGCAGCGCCTCGCGAAAATTCGCGCCGAGATGGCCAGGCGCGGCATCGAACTGCTGATCGTCAACGACGTCGCCAACCAGCATTACATCACCGGCTATGACGGCTGGTCGTTCTATACGCCGCAGGTGGTGCTCGTGCCGATCGAGGACGTCGAGCCGGTCTGGATCGGACGTGCCATGGATGCGGCCGGCGGGCTGCTGACGGCGTGGATGAAGCCGGAGAATGTGGTTGGCTTTCCCGAAGACCATGTCCAGCGCGCCGACCGCCATCCGATGGACTGGATCGCGGCCTGGATCGCCGCCAAGGGCTGGGGCAACCGCCCTATCGGCGTCGAGCTCGAAGCCTATTATTTCTCGCCGAAGGCGCACGCCCGGCTCGTCGCGGAGCTGCCCAATGCCAAATGGCACGATGCCGATCTTCTCGTGAACTGGATCCGCGCGGTGAAATCGGTGCCGGAAATCGCCTATCTGCGCAAGGCATCGACATTAGCCGAAGCCGCCGTCGCGCGCGCCTTCGAAGTCATCGCGCCGGGTGTGCGCGAATGCGACGCGATTGCCGCCATCCAGGCGGCGCAGATCGCCGGCAGTCCGGATTTCGCCGGCGACATCACGGCATTGCCGCCAACCATCCTCGGCGGCGAGAATGCGTCGGCGCCGCACATCATGTGGAGCGACAGGCGGTTCGGAAAGGACGAGACGATCGCGCTGGAGCTCGCCGGCGTCTGCCGCCGTTATGCCGCGGGGCTTGCCAGGACGATGCAGCTCGGCAAGACGCCGACAATTGTCGCGGACACGGCAAAGGCGGTGATCGAAGGCATGGATGCGGTGCTCGATACCATACGGCCTGGAACAACCGCCGAAGCGGTCGAGGCCGCCTGGCGAAAGGTCATCCAGCGTTACGGGCTGAAGAAGGAATCGCGCATCGGCTACTCCATCGGCGTCGCCTATCCGCCGGATTGGGGCGAGCACACGATCAGCCTGCGGCCCGGCGACAAGACGGTGCTTCAGCCGGGCAATGTCGTCCATTCCATCCTGGGCATGTGGATGGACGGCTGGGGCATCGAGGTCAGCGAGACCATTCTGGTGACCGATAAGGGCAATGAGACGCTGACGAAGTTCCCGCGAGACATCCATGTCAAATCCTGACCGGCCAGCCGCGAGCGATACAGCACTGGAGATCGATGCCGGGATTCTCGATCGCATGATCGAGATCCGCCGCCATCTGCATCGCCACCCGGAGCTTTCCAACCGGGAGGGCGGTACGCAGCGTTATTTGCGCGAGGTGCTCGCGAGCGAAGGGATCGCCGACATCCGCGATGTCGCCGGCTACGGCCTGGCGGTCGACATTGTCGGTACCGGCCGGCCGTCGAACCGCAAGGTCGCCATTCGTGCCGACATCGATGCCTTGCCAATCGAGGAGGAGTCCGGCGTCGCGTTTGCGTCGGAGAATCCGGGCGTGATGCATGCCTGCGGCCATGATGCTCATGCCGCGATGGGCTTTGCGGTGGCCGCGCATCTGCATCGCCAGCGCGACAGTTTTGGCGGGACTGTCCGCCTCATCTTCCAGCCGGCCGAGGAGGACGAGCCGTCAGGCGGCAAGCGGGTGGTGGAAGAGGGACTTCTCGACGATATCGACGCCGCGATCTGCGTTCATGTCGATCCCTATACGCCATCAGGCAAGGTCGGTGTCGGCGCCGGCCCCTACACTCTGGCCTGCGATACGTTCGATGTGGTGGTCACCGGCTCGGCGGCGCATGCGGCAAAACCTTATGAGGGCGTCGATGCGCTGACGGTGGCCTGCTCGATGGTGAGCGAGTTGCAGAAGATCGTCTCGCGCGAGACCGACCCTTACGAGCCGCTGGTCATTTCGGTGACCGCCATCAATGGCGGCAACGCCTATAATGTCACTGCCGGCAAAGTGACTTTGAAAGGCACTATCCGCAGCGGCAGCGATGCCACCCGCGACCGCGCATGGCGGCGGGTTCGCGCGGTAGCCGAAGGAATCGCGGCAAGCCATGGGGCGAGCGTCAAGATCGACATCCACCGGGGTGAACCCGGCGTCGTCAACGATGCCGAGATGGCCGAACTGATCATGGCCGGCGCCAAAGCCAGCATCGGCGCCGACAATGTGCTGAACTTGCCGGGGTGGAGCATTGCCGACGACTTCGCCTACTACAGCGAGAAACGCCCGTCGGTCTATTTCAGGCTCGGTATCCGGGATGAAGAGGCGGGATCGGTCTATCCGCTCCACCACGCCCGGTTTCGCGTCGACGAGGCCGCCTTGAAGAACGGCGTGCTTACGTTGGTTTCGGCAGCGACGATGTTCCTGTCGGCGCACCCTTAGAGCAATTCCAGGAAAAGTGTGAGCGGTTTTCCGCTCGGAATTGCGTAAAAACAAAGAGATAGAGCGCTTCGCCGTTTCCGTGAAACGGTGAAACGCTCTAGAGATACTGCGCGACCTTCTTGCCGACGCTGAGAAAGCGCAGCGGGTCGACCGCCTCGCCATCGTGGCGCACCTCATAGTGCAGATGCGGGCCGGTCGAGCGGCCACTGCTTCCGGTCTTGCCGATAACGTCGCCGGCGGCGAGCTTCTGGCCGACAACGACGTCGATCTCGCTCAGATGGCCGTAGCGGGTGGCGAAGCCGCCACCGTGGTCGACCTCGACCATGCGGCCGTAGCCGCCGGCCCAGCCCGCTCTTGTCACGACACCGGCGGCCGTCACCTTGGCCGGCATGCCGATCGGGGCCCTGAAATCCATGCCCGTGTGCAAGGCGGCGGTGCCGAGGATCGGATCGGTGCGCACGCCGAACGGGCTGGTCACCGTGTGGCCGGGGGCAGGGTTGGTCAGCGGCAGCTTGCGCGCTTCCTTCTTGACGCCGTCGAGTGTGTCGAGCGCTTCGTCCAGTTCCTTGACCTTGCTGTCGAAGACCATCGACGGGTCGAGCGGAACCAGCGGGCCGCCGGCATCGCTCTTGCCGAATTCGCTGTCGACCGGCAGGCCGGCCGCCTCCAGCGCCTGGGTGATGGCATCGGCATTCTTGTAAGCGCTGTCGGCAAGCGTGGTGATGCGGGAAAGCTGTTGATTTTCAATGGCTTTGAGCGAGGTATTGATCGACACGAACAGCTTGTCGGCGCGGTCGGCGGCCGTCTCGCCATCGAGCGGATCGGAGCGTGTCGACCACAGCGAGAACGGCCTGGTGTCGCCAGCGCTCAGGCTAGCGACCGAATAGGTCGGCGCCTGCGAAAGGCTGCCGGTGATCTCGGCGTCGGGCTTGACCGGCGTATCGTTTGTCGCCGGCACGTCGCCGCCGACTTCATTTTCGGCGCGCTCGAGGATCGGGCCTAGCCGGCCATGGCGTTGGCTGAGCTGGGTCTGCCTGGCCAGCAATTCGCTGACCTTGGTTTCCATGAGCTGCTGGTCGAGAAGCTGGCGGCTGGTGATGCGGTCGACCTGGGCGCGAAGCGCCGAGATGCGGTCTTCATAGGCCTGCTGCATGCGCGCCTGCCTGGCCGTCGTGGCGCCGATCAAATCGTCGCGCAGGACCAGATAAGAGGTGGCGAGCAGGTAACCGATGGCGACGGCGGCAAGAGCAGATCCGATCAGCGCCGCAAGCCAGGGGCGAATGGTGAAATGCCGAATTTCATTGCCGCGGGCGATGATGACCGTATGTGGTTCCTTGCGCCTGCCGAAGACCGCTGACTGACCGGTTGGGTTCACGAGACCAAGCTTTCGTTACGACCACGAACGAGAAGCCTGATTACACATTATTAGGGTTAACAAAGTTTTGCGGTTCGCAATCTCGGCGTAACCTATTCCCGCGATGCGGGTGCCGGGTTGTTGCGACAGAGAGCGCGGTGTGACCGGAAGGCGATTGCGCCGGGCGGTCAGAGCGCGCGCACCGCCTCCAGAACCTGCTCGGCATGGCCCTTGACGCGAACCTGGCGCCAGATGCGGGCGATGCGGCCATCCTTGCCGATCAGGAAGGTGGCGCGCTCGACGCCCATATATTTGCGGCCATACATGCTTTTCTCGACCCACAGATGGTAGGCCTCGATGACTTTTCGCTCTTCATCGGCAACCAGATCGACGGTGAGATCGTATTTCTTCTTGAACTTGTCGTGCTTTTTCACGCTGTCGGGCGAGAGGCCGATCACCACGGCGCCGGCCTTCTCGAGTTCGGGCTTAAGCTGCGAAAAGCCGATCGCTTCGTTGGTGCAGCTTGTGGTGTCGTCCTGCGGGTAAAAGTAGAGTACAACCGGCTTGCCCCGGAACGCGGCGAGGCTGAGCGAGCCGCCGCCGTCACGCGGAAGATCGAATTGCGGTGCTGCGTCACCCACTTCGAGATCAGCCATATCGATGCCCTTGTTTGCGGTTACGCGCGAGAAAGCATCGATATAACGTGAAGCGGGGATTCGTCCACGACGAGTTCGTCACAACGGAATATTGCGTGGATCAGGAAGAACCGCAGCACGAGAAGATCAAGTTCAGGCGTGACGAGATCACCGACCTGGGCAGGCTTCCGTCCGCGTGCAGGGTGCCGCCGCTGGGGCGGGCAGCCGTGCGTCGCCGCTTTCGCATCCTTGGCCGCGTGTTTGCCGGGCTTTGCGCGCTCGTGCTTCTGGCGGCAACCGGCGTCTACATCATCGGCGCGTCCGGCATCGGCACCGAACGGCTTCGCGCCGAAGCCGAGACGGCGATCGAGAAGCTCGCCGGCGTCGATGTCCAGGTCGCCGTCGGAGGGGCGCGACTGACCCTGGACGGGTCGAGCTTCGTTGCTCTGCAGGTGGACGACGTCAGCCTGAAGAGCGCCGACGGCAAGCCGATGGCAGATATGGGGCGCGTGCGCTTCGGCATGCGCCTGTTGCCGCTGCTGTCCGGCCAGGTCAGGCTGACCAGCGCCCGTTTCTCCGATGCCCACATCATGGCCGCCGCGCTGCCGTCGGGTGGCGGCGACTGGACGGCAAGTCTGCGCAACGAGAACGGCCTGATCGATCCGGAGAAAGTCTCGGCAGCGATCTTTGCCGGCGTCAACCAGGCGCTGGACGCGGTGCGCGAGGATTCGATGCGCCAGGTCGAACTCAGCAATGTCGAGTTCGACCTCCCCGACAATGGATTGGCCAAGCGCGTGACCGTTACTGAAGCCAAGGTCACCCAGACAGGAACCGGCGGCATACAGCTTTCCTACGACGCCAATGTCGACGGCAGGCACGTGGTCCTGACGGGATCGGCCGCGCGCGATGCAACGGTCCGTCGCATCGCCTCGCTGGATGCCAGCCTTCAGATAGCGGATGCGGATGCGCCCGGTGGAACCTCCGCCGCGGCGAGCGCGAACAATGCAGCTCCCGCGACCGGCGGCGGCAAGCTTGGTTCGGTTGCGCTGAAGCTTTCGGGCTCGGAAGCGGCCGGTGACACGCCGTCGCAACTGACAGCCTCATTGTCGCTTGCCGGTGCGGTGCTCGACCTGGACGAGCGCGGCCTGCTGCCCGCCGATGTCGATGCCAATGCCACGCTGGTGGCAGGCTCCAACAAGATTTCGGTCGATAAGCTGCTCATCAAGAACGGCCGCTCCAGCTTCGATTTTGCCGGGTCGATCGGGCCGAAGCCGGCGGCTGCGGGGGAGGAGCCGTCTTATCGTTACGACCTGACCAGCGACGATTCCACGCTGGCGCCTTCGGACTCGCCTGAGCCTCCGCTTCCGTTCGTCGCCCGCATCGCCGGCGTTTACCAGCCCAACAGCCGCAAGCTCATTGCCGAGCAGATCGGCGTCCGGTCCGGCGGCTCGAGCGAGGTGCTGGGCGCGGCCACGCTTGCCTTCATCGACAACGGTCCTCCGGGCATATCGCTGTCGCTCAACGTCCACGACATGCCGGTTTCGCATGTCAAGCAATTGTGGCCGTGGTTCTCGGCCCGCAATGCCCGGCTCTGGGTGCTCGGCAATCTGTTCGGCGGCAATGTGAGCGACGCCAGCCTGCAGTTCCAGGTCGCGCCCGGGCGACTGGGCAATGGCGTGCCGCTGTCCGGCGACGAGGTGTTCGGCCGCTTCCAGATCGACGGCTCGCGCTTCGACACGGCAGGCCGCATCCCGCCGATCCGCGACGCCGTCGGCGTCGTTGCCTTCCACGGCAATGATGTCGACATCAGCCTGTCTTCCGGCAGCGTCTATATGCCGAGCGGCCGCACAGTGGCGGCAAGCGGCGGCACGCTGACGATCAAGAACGCGAACCGTCCGATCGTTGTCGGCGGGCTCGAAATCGACGTCGCGGGTGAGGCGCCGGCGATCGCCGAGCTTGCCTCCTACGAGCCGATCAATGCCATGCGCCATGTCGGTTTCGCGCCCGAGGACCTGTCCGGCACGGTTACCGGCCACATCCGGGCCGACATTCCGCTGACAAAAGGCATGGATACCTCGACGCTCGATTGGCTGGTTTCGCTCGACTACAAGGACCTGTCGCTGGCCAAGCCGTTCGAGGACCAGACGGTGACAGATGCCGACGGCTCCATCACAGTCGGGCCGAAGCAGGCGGTGATCTCGGCCGATGCGAAGCTCAACGGCATTCCTGCCGAGCTCGACCTCGTCGAGCCGCTTGCCGATGACGGGCCTGCGCGCAGCCGCAAGGTGACGCTGGTGCTCGACGACAAGACCCGCAATGCCAGCATGCCCGGCCTGTCGGATTTGCTATCCGGCACCATAAAGGTGGCGATCGACAAGAGCGGCGAGGGCGCCCAGCAGGTCTCGGCGGATCTCACCAACGCCAAACTCGATATTCCCTGGGCGGGATGGAGCAAGGGCGCCGGCATTCCGGCCAAGGTTACTTTCGACATGGCGAAGTCGGGCGGCACGACCACGCTGTCGGACTTCGAACTCGACGGCAAGAGCTTTTCGGTCGATGGCGACGTGACGCTGGTCAATGGCGCGCTGTCATCGGCCCGCTTCAGCAAGGTTGCGCTCAACCGGGGCGACGACATCGCCGTCTCGGTGAAGCGCTCCGGCAAGAGCTACGCGGTCAATGTCAGCGGTTCATCACTCGACGCCCGCTCGCTCATCAAGCAGTTCACCTCGGATGTCGACACGGCGACCAAGGGCGCCGGCAGCGATGCGATTTCGGTCAGCGCCGATGTGGATTCGCTGACCGGGTTCCATGACGAGGCGCTCTCAAACCTCAAGCTCGACTACAGCGCCGCCGGCTCGCGCGTGAACGGGCTCAATGTCAGCGCCACCGCCAGTTCGGGCGCCGCGATCGCGATCACCAACACCACCAACCAAGGCGGCCGTTCGCTCCGCGTGAAGTCGGCCGATGCAGGCGCCATCCTGCGTTTCCTCAACGTCTACGAGCATATGGAAGGCGGGACGATCACACTGTCCCTCTCCGGCGGCGCCGACGGACCGATGAAGGGCCAGGTCGACGCCAGCAATTTCTATGTCGTCAACGAGCCCAAGCTCGCCTCGATGGTGTCGACAACGCCGGCCGGCGACACGCGCAACCTGAACCAGGCGGTCAAGGCCAATATCGACACGTCGCGCGTGCAGTTCGAGCGCGGCTTTGCCGAGATCGACAAGGGCTCCGGCTACCTCAAACTGGCCAACGGCCTGCTGCGCGGCCCGCGCATCGGCACGACCTTCCAGGGCAT
The DNA here is from genome assembly GCA_019509685.1 of Mesorhizobium sp. Next base: position 13,187 of record JAEKLU010000265.1, read on the forward strand.
ACTTTACGACCAGAACAACAATATGGACATGACCGGCACCTTCATGCCGGTCTATGGGCTGAACCGCATTTTCGGCGAGCTGCCGCTGTTCGGCCCGCTGCTCGGCAACGGCCGCGACCGCGGCCTGATCGGCGTCACCTACCGGCTGCGCGGCAACGCCAACAAGCCGACGCTCAACATCAATCCGCTGTCGGTGGTCGCGCCGGGCATCTTCCGCTCGATCTTCGAGTACCGGTAGACTGGTCGCACCGGACGAAGGTCTGCGTACAGTCGTTAACCTTGCGCCGCTCTGTGCTCGCCAAGGGCTGCGTGCCAGACCTCGCGCGCAGCATCGGCGTTCATGCAGGCGATGCCGATGCCGACGATAAGATCAGGCCATGCCGATTGCCATAAATAGGCCGTGACCAGTCCGACTGCGATGATCGCGACGTTGGCAATCGCGTCGTTGCGCGCGGACAGGAATGCGGCCCGGGTAAGACTTCCGCCATGCGCCCGATACCTGGCAAGCAGGATCGCGCAGAACAGATTGACTGAAAGCGCGCCAAGACCGGTGAGGCCCAGTGCAAATGGATCGGGCGGGGTCGGCGACTGGAGCTTATGTATCGCGGTCAAGATGGTTGCCAAAGCCGGGACAAGCAGGATGCCTGCAAGCGCCATTCCAATCCGCGCCCGCATTTTCAAAGACCAGGCGAGGGCGAAGAATATCAGCAGGTTGACCGAGGTATCCTCGAAGAAATCGATACTGTCGGCAAATAGCGAAACCGAGCCGATGCGGAGCGCGATCGCGAATTCAACGACGCCGTAGGCAAGATTGAGAAGCGCTACGGCAAACACGGTTCGGCGAAGGCCATTTCCGCCAAAAACAGGATCTTTGTCATAGTTGGGCGCCATACAGAACCCTCGAAAACAGTTGAGACGCCTGCCGTCGACCGATGCCATCCGATTTGGTCAGCTCGGCCGCACCAGCACGTGCTTCTTCTTGCCAACCGAAAGCTTCACGACGCCTTCCGGACCGAGGTCCTGAAGCGTCACGACGCGCCGGTCGTCGGTCAGCGGCTGGTCGTTGACGCGCACGGCGCCGCCCTGGATATGGCGGCGCGCTTCGCCATTCGAGCCCGCCAGCCCGGCGCTGACAAGCAGCGATAGGATGCCGACGCCGGCCTTGAGCTCGGATTTTGCCACCTCGACGCTGGGCAGCGTGTCGGCGAGCGCGCCTTCCTCGAAGGTCTTGCGGGCCGTCTCGCTCGCGGTTTCCGCCGCCGCGCGGCCGTGCAGCATGGCGGTGATCTCGGTGGCCAGGATCTTCTTGGCCTCGTTGATCTCCGAGCCGCCAAGCGCCGCGAGCCGGGCCACCTCGTCGAGCGGCATCGTCGTATAAAGCTTGAGGAAGCGGCCGACGTCGGCGTCCTCGGTGTTGCGCCAGTATTGCCAGAATTCATAGGGCGAGAGCATGTCGCCATCGAGCCAGACCGCGCCCGATGCG
>JAEKLU010000326.1 GCA_019509685.1 Mesorhizobium sp.
CAAGTTCGAGATCCCGATGGTCAAGGTCACCGGCGGCCAGCGCATCGACATGCTCGGCATCCGCAAGGAGGATCTGCCGGCGGTGTGGGCCGATCTCGGCCAGGCCGGCTTCGTCTCCGGCCATGCCTATGCCAAGGGGTTGCGCACCGTGAAGACCTGCGTCGGCTCCGACTGGTGCCGTTTCGGCACGCAGGATTCGACCGGCTTGGGCATTCGCATCGAGAAATTCATGTGGGGCTCGTGGACGCCCGCCAAGGTCAAGATGGCTGTATCGGGCTGCCCGAGAAACTGCGCCGAGGCAACGTGCAAGGATGTCGGCGTGATTTGCGTCGACAGTGGTTACGAAATCCATTTCGCCGGAGCCGCCGGACTCGACATCAAGGGCACCGAGGTGCTCGGCCTGGTGAAGACGGAAGACGAGGCGCTGGAGCACATCGTGGCGCTGACGCAAATGTACCGCGAGCAGGGCCGCTATCTCGAACGCATCTACAAATGGGCCAAGCGCATCGGCATTCCCGAGATCAAGCGCCAGATCATGGACGATGGCGAGAAGCGCAAGGCCTATTACGACCGCTTCGTCTTCAGCCAGAAATTCGCCCAGGTCGACCCGTGGTCGGAGCGCGTTTCCGGCAAGGACAAGCACGAGTTCCGGCCGATGGCTTCGGTCGGGTTTGCCGAGGCGGCGGAGTGACCACCATGAACTGGATCGCCATTGGCCCGCTCTCCGACATCCCACGCCGTGGCGCGCGCTGCGTTTACACGCCTGAAGGGAAGGTCGCGGTCTTCCGCACCCAGGACGATCAGGTCTATGCCATCGACGATCATTGCCCGCATAGAGGCGGGCCGCTCAGCCAGGGCATCGTGCACGGCACGGCGGTGACCTGTCCCTTGCACAATTGGGTCATTTCGCTGGAGACCGGCAAGGCGCTCGGCGCCGACGAGGGCGCAGTGCGCACCATTCCGGTGCGGATCGAGGGCGAGCATCTGTTCATCGCGCTGGAAGCGCTGGCCAGCCGCGCCGCCTGAAACATGGAGATCGATGCAGCGCGCGAGGTGAGGACCACCTGTCCCTATTGCGGGGTGGGTTGCGGCGTGCTGGCGAAGGTTGCCGCGGATGGTGAAGTCAGCGTCCGCGGCGACCCCGCCCATCCGGCGAATTTCGGCCGGCTCTGCTCGAAGGGATCGGCGTTGGCCGAGACCATCGATCTCGACGGCAGGTTGCTCCATCCGGAAATTCACGGTCGTCGCACCGGCTGGGGCGAGGCCCTCGACCTTGTCGCGTCGACCTTCTCGCGAACCATTGCCGAACACGGCGCCGATGCGGTCGCCTTCTATGTCTCCGGCCAATTGCTGACCGAAGATTATTACGTCGCCAACAAGTTGATGAAGGGCTTCATCGGCTCGGCCAATATCGACACCAATTCGCGTCTGTGCATGGCCTCGTCCGTTGCCGGCCATCGCCGCGCCTTCGGTTCAGACACGGTGCCGGGAATCTACGAGGATCTGGAACTCGCCGACCTCATCGTGCTGGTCGGCTCCAACCTCGCCTGGTGCCACCCCGTGCTCTATCAGCGCATCGCCGCCGCTCGAGAAAAGCGGCCGGAGATGAAGATCGTACTTATCGATCCGCGCCGCACCGTGACAGCGGACATCGCCGACATGCATCTGGCGATCGCACCGGATGGCGACGTCGCTTTGTTCACGGGTCTGCTTGCCTGGCTCGGCCGGCACAACGCGCTCGACCGCAGCTATATCGCGGCCCACACCACCGGTTTCGGCCAAGCCCTTTTTGCCGCCTCGAAACTCGATCTTGCCGGCATTGCCGCCGCCGCCGGCCTCAGCGAGGACGAGCTTGGCCGTTTCTACAGTCTGTTTGCCGCCACCGCGAAAACCGTCACCGTCTACAGCCAGGGCGTCAACCAATCGTCTTGGGGTACAGACAAGGTCAATGCCATCATCAACTGCCATCTCGCCACCGGCCGCATCGGCAAGCCGGGTGCAGGGCCGTTTTCGGTGACCGGCCAGCCCAACGCCATGGGCGGCCGCGAAGTCGGCGGCATGGCCAACATGCTCGCCGCCCATATGGAGATTGAAAACCCCGGGCACCGTGACCGCGTGCAGCGCTTCTGGAACGCGCCGGCCGTGGCGCAGAAGCCCGGCTTGAAAGCGGTCGAAATGTTTCAGGCCGTAGCCGACGGGCGCATCAAGGCGCTGTGGATCATGGCCACCAACCCTGTCGATTCGATGCCGGACGCCGACGCTGTCGAAGCGGCGATCAAGGCTTGTCCGTTCGTCGTGGTCTCGGACGTGCTGGCCAGCACGGACACGGTGCGTCACGCCCATGTCCGGCTGCCCGCCGCCGCCTGGGGCGAGAAAGACGGCACCGTCACCAATTCCGAGCGACGCGTCTCGCGTCAGCGTGCGTTTCTGAACCTGCCCGGAGACGCGCGACCCGACTGGTGGATTGTCGCCGAGGTCGGCAAACGGATGGGTTTTGGCTCGGCGTTTTCTTATTTGTCGCCGGCGGAAATCTTCGCCGAACACGCCGAGCTGTCGGGTTTCGAAAATGATGGCGCGCGCGATTTCGATATTGGCGCTTATGCCGGTGTCGATGCGGAGGGGTATAAAGACTTGGCCCCGTTCCAGTGGCCGGCGCAGAGCATCGAAGAAAGAGACGCCCAGCTTCGATGCGGCCCGTCCAGCATCCGCTTCTTCGCCGACGGCAATTTCTACACACCCGACCGCAAGGCGCGCTTCATCGCTATCCGGCCAGCCGTTGAATCCCGAACCAACCCGGACTATCCGCTGATCCTCAACACCGGCCGTGTCCGCGACCATTGGCACACCATGACCCGGACCGGCAAAAGTTCGCGGCTGTCTCAGCACATCGCCGAGCCCTTCGTCGAAATCCACCCGGCGGATGCCGGGCGTCATGGCATCGGTGACGCCGACATCGTGTGCGTTTCCAGTCCGCGCAGCGACGTTCTGGTGCGCGCGCTAGTCACGGTACGCCAGCGCCAGGGCAGCATTTTTGCACCGATGCACTGGACCGACCAGTTTGCCGCAAAGGGCCGCCTCGACACGCTGACCGCGCCGCTCACCGATCCGGTTTCCGGCCAGCCGGCGCTGAAACATGTTGCCGCCCGCATCGAGAAATTCGCCGCGAAAGCCTTCGGCTTCGCGGTGGTGCGCCGGAAACCGGTACCGGCAGCCGCAGATTACTGGGCCGCGGCCAAATGCGAGGGCGGCTGGCGGGTCGAACTTGCCTTTGCCGACGACGACATCGATTGGGCCGGCTTCGCCGGCACCTTATTCGGTATGTCAGCTGGCGCCGAGATTCTTGCCTATCATGACCGCAACGCCGGTCAGCATCGCATTGCCGCCTTCGACGGCCAGCGCCTCACCGGGGCCTTGTTCATCGCGCCCGGCCCGGTGGTCGTTTCGCGCGGTTGGGCTACAGGACAGCTGGACGAGATCCACACCAGCGCGCGCGAACGCTTCAGGATTGTCGCCGGTCGCGCCGGCGCCGATCGACCCGACGCGGGTGCGACCATCTGCTCTTGTTTCAACGTGGGGGTCAACCAGATCGTGGCGGCAGTGGCAGCTGGGTCCACGACGGTCGAAGCCATGGGCGTCGCCCTGAAGGCCGGCACCAATTGCGGCTCCTGCCGATCGGAGATACGGGCAATTATTCAAGCCAATCGGGTCGAGGCTGCGGAATAGCTGCGGCTGTCGGGAGGAGCGGACCTGAAAATACCCATTTGAGCCGCCCCTGTTTATGGCGCCGATGTGGCGCTGGCGGCTCGCGGGCGATCGTTGCGGTGCCGATGCCCCTACGGTAATCTCGGCCTGATTGGACGATATGCATGCCTCCTGTCGTTAACAGAAGGGTTCCGGTCTGTCCCGGCGGATTGTGAACTCTTTAACAGACCTCCGTGTCGCAAGCTGCGTTCTTGTGGCCCACAGGTCATAGCGGTTAGGGATTTTGCCATGCTGCGACGCTGCGCGCTGATTGCAGCCTCGGAATACCGCGAAATTCCGGCCCTCAAGAATCCGGACAAGGACGCCGAGGACGTGTCGAACACCTTCCGGCTGGCTGGCCGTTGGCACCGCTTTTCGCAGCCCTCTGGAACCGCTCGCCAAGCAAGAGCAAGTGTCCTATGCTGGCCTCTCGTGCCGGTATCGAGATAGGTTGTCCTGGCGGGGGCGTTCCATGTTCGAAGTCGTTGCATTGTCGCGCAAAACGCGGGCGAGAGCCGCTACGTGGCGTATTGGCCTGATCGCTGCGGCGATCTTGGGATTGCTGGTCTTCGGGCCGGCAATGGCGAGTGCCGCGCCGAACTGGACGCTTGATCCGGACGCTTCGGTGCTCACCTATCAGTCGGTCAAGAAGAACACGATCGTCGAGACCAACAAGATCAGGAACATCACCGGCACGCTGAGCTCGGCCGGCGACGCCAAGATCAGCTTCGACCTCAATTCGGTCGACACGGGCGTCGACCTGCGCAATGTGCGCATGCGCTTCCTGTTCTTCGAAACATTCAAGTTCCCAACAGCCGAGCTGACGGCGAAGGTCGATCCGGCCGCTTTTGCCGACTTGCCGACCAAGCGCCGGATCAAGGCAACTTTGCCGTTCCGGCTGAGCATGCACGGTGTCGACAAGGACCTGGAGGCGAGCGTTGTCGTCACCATGATCAGCGACACCCAGGTCTCCGTCGCTTCGGAAGCTCCCGTCGCGGTGCATGTCGAAGACTTCGGCCTGCTGCCGAATGTCGACAAGTTGCAGCAGGCCGCCAATGTGACGAACATCGTGCCCACCGCCTCGGTGTCGTTCGATTTCGTCTTTACCGCCGAGGGCAGCAAGCCGGCCGCGGTGAAGACAGTCGCTGCGAGCGCCGAGGTCGGTCCGGTCGCCACCGACGCCGCCAAGACCAATTTCAGCGACGAGGAATGCCTCAACCGGTTTGCCGTCCTGTCGCGCACCGGCGCCATTTACTTCCGCACGGCGAGCGCCAGGCTCGATGCCAAGAGCAAACCGTTGCTTAAGGAGGTCGAAGGCGTCGTCGGTAAATGTCCGAGCCTCAAGGTGGAGGTTTCCGGCTACACCGATTCCGATGGTTCGCCCGAGGCAAACAAAGCGCTTTCCGAACGGCGCGCCCAGTCGGTTGCCGACGCGCTGGTCGCTGATGGCGTGCCGCGTAACCAGATCAGTTCCGCCGGTTATGGCGAGGATAAGCCGGTTGCCGCCAACGACACGCCCAAGAACAAGTCGCTCAATCGGCGGATCGAATTCTCCGCCACGAAGCTCGTGAACTGAGGTCCGGGTGGGTTCCCGTCCAATCGCGTTTTGTGCTGGCTTGCTTCGCGGCGCCGGCCTTGCCGCGCTTGTCTTGCTTTTGACGTTGACGGCCGCCAGTGCCGAGCGCCGGGTCGCGCTTGTGCTCGGCAACTCCCAGTATCAGCACGCCGCGCCGCTCGCCAACCCCGTGCGCGATGCCCAGGCGATGGCCGATCGTTTGCAGAACCTCGGTTTCGAGGTGATCTCCGGCTTCGACCTCACCAAGCAACAGACACAAAGTACGGTCGCGCAGTTCGCCAAGCAGGTGCGCGGCTCCGATGTGGCGCTCTTCTTCTATGCCGGCCATGGCTTGCAGGTTTCAGGCAAGAACTATCTGCTCCCGGTGGATGCCGCGCTCGAGGACGAGACCTCGCTTGATTTCGAGGCCGTGTCGGTCGATTTCATCCTGCGCCAGATGTCGCGCGAGACCAGCATAAGGCTGGTGTTTCTGGATGCATGCCGCGACAATCCGTTGGCCGATGTGTTGGCCAAGACCGCGGGCATCAAGGGTGCAAGCAGCGGCCTTGCGGAAATTCCGATCGAAAATGGCGGCGCCGGAACGCTCGTCGCGTTTGCGGCCAGTCCCGACCAACTCGCCTATGACGGGTCGGGCGACCACTCGCCCTTCACGTCGGCATTGCTTCAGCACATTGGGGAATCCAACGTCTCCATCACCGAAGCGATGAACAGGGTGACCAGCGACGTCTTCAAGGCGACCGCCGGCAAGCAACGACCCTGGATCAATGTCTCGCTGACCACCGAGGTTGTCCTGCATAAGGTCGATCTCAACGCGCCGCTGATCGTCGGCGAGGCGAGTGCCCCGCAGGCTGAAGCCGGTTCCGATGGGCGTAACACCGGCGCGTCGTCAGGCCACAATGACGACCAGCTCGCGCTCAACGTTTTACGCGCCAAGATCCCGAAGCTGGCGACCGACGGCCCGATCCTTTTCGATCATCCTATCAAGTTCGGCGACCCCGCGATCGACGGCAAGAGCATCGCCCAGCTGATCAAGAGCGAACCGCTTTTCAGCCCGGTGGAAGGCCTCGACAAGTCGGTCTGGCAAGGCAAGCATTGCGACAACTGCCATGAATGGAACGAGGCCCGGCTCTGCGAGCAGGCGAAGAATTTCGCCGCCAACGACGTCTCGGTCCTGCGCCTGCAGCATCCGCTCGGTACCCGCTTCAAGGTCGCGCTGGCCAGATGGGCGCAAGGCGGCTGCCGGTGATGCGGGGCTCGTGCCTGCTTTGATGGCAGGCGAACAGGAATCGGCGAATGCCGTTACGCTTCCATCTCCACCATCTGGATGCCCATTTCGACAAAGGCGGCCAGCACGGCGAAACGGTCGGCCAGCGAAGCGCGGGCCAGCCCAGCCAGAATTCCGGCATTGACCGCGTGGGCGGCCGGAAATCCGGTCGACAGCATGTTGAGGGCGGGGTTGTGCCACGCCGCTGCCAGAGCGATCCAGGCAGCCGGCGTCGCCGGAGGCAGGTCCAGGGCATTGCTTAAGGCTGCTTGATGGTGTGGGCTGTCAGGTGCGCCGACGCGGTCCTGGACAAGCGCCAGCAATTCGACATCCCGGTCCGGGAGGAGCTCAGCCAGATTGCTCAGGCATTCATGTCCCCACCAGACGGCGGCTCGCTCAGGCAGGAGATAGGCACAGAAGGTGACGGCTTCTTCCGGCACGCGTCCGGCAAGCAGAGCACGGCAAAAATCAAGCGGTGGCTGACCGGTGGCAGGCGATTTCATGTCCCTGGCGATGGCGGGGCAGGCAAGGAACAGGTCCCGCGCCGTTCTGTATCCCAGTTCATTGGCCATGGCTGCTACACCCCGAGAGCCAGCGGAACAGCACTCAAGCCTTTAGCCGAGAGCCGGTCAAGCCTCAGCGTGTAGCAGGTGGCAGCCATCGGCAACGTGCGTTTGTTCACAGACAATCGCTTCCCGATTTGATATCGTGCGCACCAGCGAAATCCTCTCGGACAGGAGTGACAGTCATGCGATGGGGCAGTTCAGCCTTGGCATTGGCGGCCATGCTTTTTTCAACGCACGTCTTCGCCGATCCGCTTCAGAAGTCGGAAGACATCGTAAAATTCTTCGCCGGCCAGACCGCCAATCTCGGCGCCGCGCGCGGTATCTGCGTCGGCACGGAGGAAGAGTGCAAGAGCAAGGCCGACGCAGCGCAGGGCGCAGTCGGTGGCGGCCTTCCTGACGGCCAATGGCATCGAATCGGCCAGGCTCGAGGCAATCGGCGTCGGCAAGTCGCATCCGCGTGTCGCCAACCCCTACGATCCGGTCAACCGCCGCGTGGAAATGCGTATCAGGACCGAGTAGGCGGTCGGCTACCGGGCGACCGCGACGCGCTTTAGCCTGGCTCAAGCGTATCGTGGATTGAATTGACCAGCGCCGTTATCGCCTGCTTGTACTTCTCGAACTCCGGCGATGTCTGCCGGATTTCGGTCGTGGTGGTCGTCGGCTGGCTTGCATCCGTCACCACGCGCGGCGCCTTCTGGCCCATCTTCCGCTCGGCCCAGTCTATCACGTAGCCGACGGTCTTGCCGGTAAGGAACGGGTTGGCCTGGATCACGGCCGATCCCAGAACGGCGCTCAGTTGCGACGAGCCGGATGCGGCCAGCACCTGGTGCGCTCCTTCCATGCCGAGGAAGTGGCAGAGATAAAGGCGCCCTGCCGTAATCTGGTGGCCACGGGCTCGCAGATAGGCCTCGCCTTCGCGCGCGAGATTGCGCACCATCTCGCGCGACAGCGTCGCGTCATAGCGAAGCGCAAGCAGGTCGGCGGTCGACAGCGACCGGGCAAGATCGGGACGATAGGTGTTCATCATCCGGATCCATGTCTTGGTGATGAACTGGCCGGCGCCGGTCGCCGACGAGTTGGGGTTCTTGGCGCGGGCACTGCCGCCGCTTTCGACATGCACGATCCGCTCGGTCAGCGTCTCGACGGCGGCATCACCGGAGCCGCTGTAAACGACAGAGGTGCCGGAATCGGCGCTGGCGACCGCGGTTACGCTCCCGAGTGGGTCGATCGCCTCGCCATTCTGGTAGAGTTCGAAATGCAGATGGGGGCCGGTCGAAAGCCCCGTGGTGCCGATATAGCCGATGACGTCGCCGGCCTTCACCTTGGTGCCGACGCCACTGGCGATGGCGAATTTCTGCATATGCGCGTAGCGCGTCTCGCGCCCGTTGGCATGCGTGATCTTGACAAGATTGCCGTAGCTGCCGCCATCGCCCTGGAAGCTGATCTCGCCGTCGAAGGCGGCCATGATCGGCGTACCGATCGGGGCCGCCCAGTCGACGCCTTTGTGGATTCGAACCGTGCCGAGGATCGGGTGCTTGCGCGGGCCGAAGGTCGACGTCATCACCCCGCTAACCGGCGTGACCATGCCATTGCTGACGGTTAGCGAATGAACCTGGTCGTCGCCGGTCACGCAGGCATACTGGCCGTCGCTTTGCTGGAAGACGAAACAGTCGAGCTTGCTGTCCTTGCCCTGGACGCCGACATAGAGCACCCGTCCGGAGATCTCTCCCTGGCCGCGCGGCGTCTGCGAGTAGATCAGCACCAGGCGCTGGTCCTCGCTGGCAAAAGCGTCGAGATCCTGTCCGCGCGACAGATACATAATCGCTTCGCCGATCACGCTGGTCGGCACCTTGTTGCGCGCCGCGGTCGAATAGATCGCATCGAGCAGGCGGTACTGGCGCTTCGGTCCGCCCTGGTCGGAAGCGCCGGAATAGTTGAAGAGGTCCTCGCGCACCCAGGGATCGACGCCGGACACGAATGCGCCCGCCGCGTTGCGCGTCAGCGTACCGACATAGATGTTCCTGGCGTAGATCGAGACCTGCAT
>JAEKLU010000327.1 GCA_019509685.1 Mesorhizobium sp.
GAAAAGGCGCTGGAGGCGCTGCCCAACCGCTCGGTGCGCGTGCCGCCGATCACGCTGGAGCGTATCGACGACCTTTTGCGCGCCCGCTCCCTCATCGAAGGCGAAGCGATAGCACTTGCCGCCAAGCGCATGAGCCAGCGCCAGATCGCTTCCATTGAAGCGATGCTCGGTGAGTGGGACGAGATGCGGGCCTTGAAGCACAAGAAGGATATCGACCGCGAAGCGACGCTCAACCAGAGCTTCCATTTCGAGATCTACCGCTGCTGCGGCTCGGCCGTGCTGATCCCGATGATCGAAAGCCTGTGGCTGCAATCCGGACCTTGCATCCGCGTCGCCATCTACGCCTTTTCCGATGCCGGCGAGGTCGACACCGCGCACTATCACCGCAGCATCGTCGCGGCTCTCGCCAAACAGGATGCGCAGGCCGCGCGCGAAGCATTGGTCGCTGACATCAGCCGGCCTTTTGCTTTCCTGCGCGACAAGCTTCAATCCGCAGGAAAAGGCCAGACATGACCTCCATCAGCATCACCGAGCCGCGCTCGAAGCTTTCCGTGACGGCGCTGCTGCTGGCCGAAAAAGCGCCGGAAAATGCCGCCTTTCTCCGGGCGTATCTCGCCACGCCACGTGCCGTTCCCGGCATCCATGCGATGTGGACGGGACCTGAGATTTCCTGTCCGGTTCCATCAGCCGATCTCGATGGCCAGTCCTATGCCCGGCCTCTGCCGCCGGAGAACGCGACACTGACGCCGCAGCCGGGAGACATCGTGTTGTCCTACGTGCCGCCGCGCATGTGGGGCGGCAATCCCAATGCGATCTTCGACATCGGCCTCTACTACGGGCAGGGCGCGCGGCTTCTGTTCCCGATCGGCTGGCTGGCGGGCAGCGTGGTGGCGCAGGTGCGAGCCGATCAGCGCGACCAGTTCGCCGCTGCCTGCGGCGTGATCCGCCGCAAAGGCGCCTGCGACATAACCTTCAGCCTGGTGGAGGCCTGACATGGCTGACGACAGTTTCGAGCTCTTCGATCTTCGCGTCGAAGCGGTCATCCCCGAGGGCAAGCCGATCTATTGCGGCGCCAAGCCCGGCGACTATTTCGAGCTCAAGGGTGAGATGCTGTCGATGCCGGCAGGGCAGAGTTTTTCGATCTATTCGCTTGCCTCGGTCTTGCCGTTTCTCGCGGCAAAGCAGCGCTCGACCGACCGCAATGACTGGATGACCTCGGACGCCGAGATCGCCTGTCCCGACCCCAATTGCGCCAGCCGGCTGCGGATCGTCAGGCTGGCCAAGCGGCGGTTCAGCCATGCCGAGACCACGGCCGTGCCGCTGCCGAAGGAGAATGACCAGGAATGACCGCCAAGACCTTCGAGCTCAGCCCCGGCTACACCATCTCGCGCGTCATCCGCGGCGGCTGGCAGCTCGCCGGCGGGCATGGTGCCATCGACCGCAGTCAGGCGGTGTCCGACCTGATCGCCACTTTCGATGCCGGCATCTTCACCTATGATTGCGCCGACATCTACACCGGCGTCGAGGAGCTGATCGGCGCCGCGCGCCTTCGATTGGCCAACGAGCGCGGTCTCGATGTCGCCGCCAGGATGAAGGTGCACACCAAGCTGGTGCCCGACCTTGAACGGCTGGCCGGCGTCAGCCGCGACTATATCAGGGGCATCGTCGACCAATCGCTGCGGCGGCTCAAGACCGAGCGCATCGATCTCGTCCAGTTCCACTGGTGGGATTATGAGCAGCCCCGTTACGTCGAGGCGATGGGCTGGCTGAACGAGATGCGGCTCGAGGGCAAACTGCGCAATCTCGGCACCACCAATTTCGATACGGAGCGCCTTGGCGAAATCCTCGCCGCCGGCATCCCGCTGGTCAGCCAGCAATTGCAATATTCCGTGCTCGACCAGCGTCCGGCTCGCAACCTTGCCGCGCTGGCGAAGCAGCATGGCATGCATTTCCTCTGCTACGGATCGGTGGCCGGCGGCTTCCTCAGCGATCGATGGCTGGGCGTGGCCGAGCCGTCCGCGCCGCTCGAGAACCGCTCGCTGGTCAAGTACAAGCTGATCATCGACGACTTTGGCGGCTGGGCGCTTTTCCAATCGCTGCTCGAGGCGTTGAAAGCGGTGGCCGATCGCCACGGCGTCGACATCGCCACCATCGCCAGCGCCTGGGTGCTGGAACAGCCGCAGGCCGCCGCCGTCATCGTCGGCGCCCGCAATCAGGCGCACGCGCTCGCCAATGCCCGTATCATGGACGTCGCGCTGTCGGCCGAGGACCGCGCCGCGATCGGCGCCGTGATTGCGCAAAGCCCCGGCCTCGACGGTGACGTCTACACGCTTGAGCGCGACCGTCACGGCCGCCACGGTTCGATCATGCACTACAATCTGAACGCGGGCCGGGTATGAACGCCACAGACACGACGCTGTTTTCAAAGGCCAGCGCGGAGGTCATCGACCTGCATCGCTTCTTCGTCGACTGGTTCGTCGCCGCGCGTGCCGACACGGTGGATTTCAGCCGCTTCGAACGCGCCATGGGCGATGGCCTCAGCATGGTTGCGCCGGACGGCAAGGTGCTCGATCGCGCAGCTGTCGTCGATCATGTCCGCTCAAGCCGCGCCACGTGCGACGATGGCTTTGCCATCTCGATCGAGGACATCCGGCCCGGTTGGCAGAGCGCCGACACGATCGTTGTCTTCTACGTCGAGGCGCAGCTGCGCGCGGGCAAGCACAGCCGCCGCCAGTCGAGCGCCGTCTTCACCACCAGTTCATCGGCGCCCAACGGCGTCGAATGGCGGCATCTGCATGAAACCTGGCTGCAGGTGCCGGGAGGCTGAACAGGCAAAGTTTTAGTCGTGTAACGAAAAGGGGAACAGCAATGAAAAAGACAATACTCCAACTCACCACAGCACTTGCCCTCGTGACGATGGCCGGCACCGCCCACGCGGCCGACTGCAAGATCACCGTCGGCCTCGTCATGGAATTGACAGGCCCCGCGGGCGAATATGGCCAGGCCGGCGCCAAGTCGGTCGAGATGGCCTTCCGCGACATCAACGCCGCCGGCGGCGTGCGCGGCTGCGATCTGGCGACCGACACGCGCGACAGCCAGAGCCAGGGCAACATTGCGGTCGACGCCGCGACCCAGCTGGTTCAGGTCAAGAAGGTGCCGGTGATCATCGGCGGCATCATTTCCTCGGTGTCGATCCCGATCCTGACGTCGGTCACCGGACCGGCCAAGATCGTCCAGGTCTCGCCGGCGTCGTCCTCGCCGACGCTGACGGCGCTCGGCCGCGACGGCAAGACCAATGGCATCTTCTTCCGCACCATCACGTCGGATGCGCTGCAGGGCGTCGCCGCCGCCAAATACGCCATCGACAAGGGCTTCAAGAAACTGTCGATCATCCACGTCAACAACGACTTCGGCGTCAACATGGTGGCAGAGTTCTCGCGCGCCTACAAAGCGCTCGGCGGCACCATCGTCTCCGACACGCCCTACAATGAGAAGCAGTCGAGCTATGCCTCCGAAGTCACCGCGGCGATGGCGGGCGAGCCTGACGGGCTCTACCTCGTCAGCACGCCCGTCGACGGCGCCACGGTCGCCCGCACCTGGATTTCGCAAGGCGGCGTGCAGAAGTTCCTGCTCAATGACGGCATGAACAGCCCCGACTTCATCGAGTCCGTCGGCGCCGATTATCTGAAGGAGGCCTACGGCACGTCGTCCGGCACCAGCCCGACGGCCTCCACCGACTATTTCATGAAGAACTACAAGGAATTCTCCGGCATCGAGCCGTCCAATCCGGCCGCCGACCGTTCCTATGATGCCGGCGCCATCGTCGGCCTTGCCATCGCCATTGCCGGTTCGGAAGATCCGGGCAAGATCAAGGACGCCATGTACAAGGCGGTCGATCCGGCCGGCACGCCGATCTTCGCCGGCAAGGACGAGTTCGCCAAGGCGCTCGGCCTGATCAAGGACGGCAAGCCGATCCGCTATGAAGGCGTCATCGGCCCGGTTTCCTTCGACAAATATG
>JAEKLU010000328.1 GCA_019509685.1 Mesorhizobium sp.
TGGACGCGTTCTGCTGCGCGCTGCCAAGCAGGGTACCGGCATCATCGCCGGTGGTCCGATGCGCGCCGTCTTCGAGACGCTCGGCATGCATGACGTGGTCGCCAAGTCGATGGGTTCGTAGAACCCCTACAACATGGTCCGCGCCACCTTCGACGCGCTGAAGAGCCAGATGCATCCGAAGGATGTGGCTGCCGCTCGCGGCATCAAGTACTCGACCCTTCAGGCCCGCCGCGGCACCGCCGTTGCGGCTGAAGAATAGTCGATCTGACCAGGGATTTAGACCATGGCCAAGAAAGCTACCAAGACCATCACCGTTGAGCAGATCGGTTCGCCGATCCGCCGCCCGAAGGAACAGCGCGCGACGCTGGTCGGCCTCGGCCTCAACAAGATGCACAAGCAGCGCACGCTGGAAGACACCCCTTCCGTGCGCGGCATGATCGCTGCCGTCCAGCACCTCGTCCGCGTCGTGGACGAGGGCTGAACAGAAGCGCAGGAGAACTCAGATGAAACTCAACGATCTGCGTGACAAGGACGGCGCGACGCACTCCAAGAAGCGTCTCGGCCGCGGCATCGGTTCCGGCTCGGGCAAGACAGCCGGTCGCGGCGTCAAGGGCCAGAAGGCGCGCTCCGGCGTCGCCATCAACGGCTTCGAGGGTGGCCAGATGCCGCTCTACCGGCGCCTGCCGAAGCGCGGCTTCAACAACATCTTCGCCAAGAGCTTCACGGTCGTGTCGCTGGCCCGTATCCAGGCCGCCGTCGACGCCAAGAAGCTCGACGCCAAGGCGACCGTGACGGCCGAGGCCCTGGTCGCTGCCGGCGTCATCCGCCGCGTCAAGGACGGCGTGCGCGTGCTGTCCGACGGTGAACTCAAGGCCAAGCTCTCCTTCGACGTCGCCGGCGCCTCCAAGGCCGCGATCGAAAAGATCGAAAAGGCCGGCGGTTCGGTGAAGTTGCCGGAAGCGGCCGCCGCCGAGTAACGGCGATTTGAAGCGCAGCCGGCCCGAATGCGTTCGCATTTGCCGCCGAACCGCGCTTTGCTCCGTTGAATTGAGCGGCCGCGTCAACGCGGCCGCTTGCATGTTTACAGTCCGGAGCTTATCTCGTGAGCTTCGGTGACACGCGCCGCCTGAGCTGCGGACATCGAGCGTGGCATAGAAATCAATGAAGTAGAGCATGACGTTGTCCGAAAACCGCTCCACACTTTTCGGCACCATGCTCTAGCGGAGAATCAGGCATGGCCTCGGCTGCTGAACAACTAGCCTCCAATCTCAATTTTGCGGCCTTCGCCAAGGCCGAGGACCTGAAGAAGCGCATCTGGTTCACGATCGGTGCGCTGCTCGTCTACCGCCTCGGCACCTACATCCCGCTTCCCGGCATCAACCCCGACGCCTTCGCCCAGGCCTTCTCCTCGCAGAGCAAGGGCGTGCTCGGCATGTTCAACATGTTCGCCGGCGGCGCCGTGCAGCGCATGGCGATCTTTGCGCTCGGCATCATGCCCTATATCTCCGCCTCCATCATCATGCAGCTGATGACGTCGGTCATTCCGTCGCTGGAAGCGCTGAAGAAGGAAGGCGAGCAGGGCCGCAAGATCATCAACCAGTACACGCGCTACGGCACCGTGCTTCTGGCGCTGGTCCAGGCCTACGGCATTTCGATCGGCCTCGAAGGCGGCGCCGGCATCGTCAACGATCCGGGCATCTTCTTCCGGCTCTCGACCGTCTGCACGCTGGTCGGCGGCACCATGTTCCTGATGTGGCTCGGCGAGCAGATCACGGCGCGCGGCATTGGCAACGGCATCTCGCTGATCATCTTCTCCGGCATCGTCGCCGGCCTGCCCAGGGC
The DNA here is from genome assembly GCA_019509685.1 of Mesorhizobium sp. The sequence continues at coordinate 1,843 of JAEKLU010000328.1, forward strand.
AATCTCCGGCACGCTGGAACTTGGCCGCACCGGCGCCTTGTCGACCGGCCTGATCCTGGCGATCATCGTGCTCGCCATCATCGTCATCGGCCTGATCGTCTTCTTCGAGCGCGCGCAGCGCCGCCTGCTGATCCAGTATCCGAAGCGCCAGGTCGGCAACCGAATGTTCCAGGGCGACACCTCGCACCTGCCGCTGAAGCTCAACACGTCAGGCGTCATCCCGCCGATCTTCGCGTCTTCGCTGCTGCTTTTGCCGGCAACGGTGGCCGGCTTCTCGCAGTCGACCAACCTGCCGGCTTGGGCAAGCACCATCCTGGCCTCGCTCGGCCACGGCCAGCCGCTCTATATGATCTTCTACGCGAGCATGATCGTCTTCTTCGCCTTCTTCTACACGGCGATCGTCTTCAACCCGAAGGACACGGCCGACCAGCTCAAGAAGCATTCCGGCTTCATCCCGGGCTATCGTCCGGGCGAGCGCACCGCCGATTACATCGACTATGTGCTGACGCGCATCACCGTCATCGGCGCCATCTACCTGGTGCTTGTCTGTCTGCTGCCGGAGTTCCTGATTTCGGCGACTGGCGTACCTTTCTACCTCGGTGGCACATCGCTTCTGATCGTGGTCAGTGTCACGCTCGACACGGTGGCGCAGATTCAGGGTCACCTGATCGCGCACCAATATGAGGGCCTGATCAAGAAGTCGAAGTTGCGCGGGGGGAAGAGGAGCAGATGAGGCTGATATTGCTTGGGCCGCCAGGAGCGGGCAAGGGGACGCAAGCACAAAGACTGGTAGAAAAACACGGCATACCACAGCTCTCGACGGGTGACATGCTGCGTGCGGCAGTCCAGGCAGGAACCGAGGTCGGCAAGCGCGCCAAGGCGGTGATGGATGCCGGCGAGCTGGTGTCGGACGCCATCGTCAACGCGATCGTCGCCGAGCGCATCGACCAGGCCGATTGCGCCAACGGTTTCATCCTCGACGGCTATCCGCGCACGCTGGTGCAGGCCGACGCTGTCGAGGCCATGCTCGCCGAGCGCGGCATTGCACTCGACACCGTCATCGAGCTCGTCGTCGACGACAAGGCGCTGGTCGGGCGAATCGTCAAGCGCGCCGAGGATGCCAGGGCCGCCGGCCAGCCGGTGCGCAAGGACGACAACCCCGAGGTGTTCGAAGAGCGCCTGCGCGAATATTACAAAAAGACGGCGCCGCTGACCGGCTATTACTACGCCAAAGGCAAGCTCAAGACCGTCGACGGCATGGCCAGTATCGATGCGGTGACCGCGGAGATCGGCAAGGTGCTCGCGGCTGCGGTGAAGTAGGCCGCGGCAACAATTAAAGATTGCGCTTGACTGGAGCGAGCCGCTGGGGTATGGCGGCCCGTCTTCCTGTCAGGCATGGAGTTTGCTTGCCCCAAAAGGGCAAGGCATCCGTTTTGAACCAGGAAACTCCCGCAAGGGCCGGCCTCCACCGGACGCGGGGCAACTTTGACAGTGCCGGCCTACCTTGTTTATCGGGGTTGTCCGGCCCATATGGAGAAAGAGAAGAATATGGCTCGTATAGCCGGCGTCAACATTCCGACCAACAAGCGCGTCGTCATCGCGCTTCAATACATTCACGGCATCGGCAAGAAGTTTGCCCAGGAGATCGTCGACAAGGTCGGCATCCCGGCGGACCGTCGCGTCAACCAGTTGACCGACGCCGAAGTGCTGCAGATCCGCGAGACGATCGACCGCGACTACCAGGTCGAAGGCGATCTGCGCCGCGAAGTCTCGATGAACATCAAGCGGCTGATGGACCTCGGCTGCTACCGCGGCCTGCGTCACCGCCGCTCGCTGCCGGTTCGCGGCCAGCGCACGCATACCAATGCGCGCACCCGCAAGGGCCCGGCCAAGGCGATCGCCGGCAAGAAGAAGTAATTTAGGGGAATAAGGGAGTAGGGGAGTAAGGCAGTAGGGAATGCCCGCCGATCGGGTCTCATTTTCCCTACTCCCTTACTTCCCTATTCCCCTACTCCCTTAGCAAGGTGGAGCCGCTGGCATTACGGCGGTGTAGAGATCAACTGAAAGGACTATTATGGCCAAGGAAGCCGCTCGTGTTCGCCGTCGCGAACGCAAGAACATCTCGTCGGGCGTTGCCCACGTCAATTCGACCTTCAACAACACCATGATCACCAT
>JAEKLU010000185.1 GCA_019509685.1 Mesorhizobium sp.
GGCTTTCGTCGCCGATCCGGTATGGTACAGGGCTCGCGTCGAGTCTGAGCGCGACGGGCAGATCGTTGCCAATATCAGCAGCTAGCTGCTCACGCCGACGGCTTTCTCGTCTGTGAAATAGGACTGCGCCATGAAGATCACCGACCTGCGCTGTGCTGTTATCGGCAAGCACCCGATCGTCCGCATCGTCACCGACGAGGGCCTCTACGGCCTTGGCGAAGTCGAGTATACGAAAAGCTATCTCAAGCCCTTTGTGCTGCATTTCCGCGAGGCGCTGATCGGCGAGGACCCGACCGATGTCGAGCGGGTGATGCTGAAGATCCGCCAGCGCGGCTCGTTCAAACCCTATGGTGCCGCGGTGAGCGCCATCGAGCATGCGTTGTGGGACATCGCCGGCAAGGCCGCGGGCGTGCCGGTTTACAAACTGCTCGGCGGCAAGGTGCGCGACAAGGTGCGCGTCTATAATGGCTCGATCCGCCGGAAGCGCACGGGCGACCGGCCGCAGGATTATGCCGCCGACGTCAAATGGATGATGGAGCAGCCGCAGAACTTCTTCATGGTCAAGCAAGGCATCTCGTTTCACTCCAACATGAAGGACACCATCGAGGGCTTCCACTACGGCGTGACGCAGAAGAAGGCCGGCTATCACGGCGCCATGGATCAGGGCGTGATCAGCGAGCGCGGTTTCAATCACATGCTCGACTGCGTGATCGCGATGAAGGAGGTGCTCGGCGACAAGGTCAGCCTGGCGCTCGACTGCGGCCCGGGCTGGATGCTGCCCGATGCGATCAAGTTCGCGCGCGCGGTCGAGAAATACAATTTGATGTGGCTCGAGGACATGCTGACCGGCGACTATGTGCCGTGGGTCAATCCGCAGGCCTATAGGGAGCTGACCACTTCCACCTCGACGCCGATCCACACCGGCGAGCAGATCTATCTGCGGCACAATTTCAAGGAGTTGATCGAGACACAGGCGGTGCGCGTCATCGGTCCGGACCCGGCCGATATCGGCGGCATCGCCGAGCTCAAATGGGTTGCCGAGCACGCCTACATGCACTCGATCCTGATGGCCCCGCACGGCACCGCGAACGGCCTGCTCGGGCTCGGCGCGCTGATCAACGTCTGCGCCACCTTGCCCGCCAACTACGTCGCCTTCGAATATCCAAGCGCCTCCGATCCCTGGTGGGAGGATCTGGTGATCGGCTTGCCATCGCAGATCGTGAAAGACAGCATGGTGGACCTGCTCGAAGCGCCGGGCCTGGGTCTCGATATCGACGCTGAAGCGGCCAGGAAATATCTCAGCGAAGAGGATGCGGGCTTCTTCGATCGCTGAAGCTGCCTGTCAGCGCATCAGCCGGGTCGCTGTGTCCGCCAGTCGTGCTCTTGCCGGAAACCGAGGACGTCGCGCAGCTTGCGGTTTGAGATCGGTCCCTCGAACCCGTCCATGGCGCGCGTGACGGGTGTGTCGGGTGCATGCTTGCTCAGAAATTCCGCCGTCGGTACCTCGGCCACGATATTGTCGTTGACCGCGTTGAATATCTGGAAGCCCAGCCCGTCCTTCTCGATGCAGAGATCGACGATCTGGCCGAGATCGCGTGCGTCCATATAGGTCCAGCCATCGCGCCGCCGTTTCGAGGGATCGGCCAGGAATTCCGGGAAGCGGGCATAGTCCTGCGGTTCGACGACGCCGCCGATCCTGAGCGCGTAGATGTCGGCTCCTGTGCGGGAGGCGAAAGAACGCGCGATCTTCTCGCCCAGCACTTTGGAAAGACCATAGCTGTCGGTCGGATCGACGTCGTAGTCCTCCTCCACCGGAAACGACGTGAAATCGCGGACGCCTTCGGCAAAGCACACGCCGTAGACTGTTTCGCTGGAAGCGGTGACGATCTTGCGGATGCCGAGCTTGGTGGCGGCCTCGATCACATTATAGGTCGACTGCACATTGGCGGCGAACATGGCGTTGTCGGGTCGCAGGAAGATCCGCGGCAGCGCCGCGAAATGGACCACGGCGTCGACCGGGCTACGGCCTTTACCGCCGAAATACTCGCTGAAGCCGAAATGCAGCGTCAGTGCATTGTAGGTCTCGCCGGCGTCGGCAAGGTTGGTGATGATTGTGTCCACACCTGGCACATCGAGCTGTGTCAGGTCGAGGTTCAGGACCTTATGCCCGCGCTTCAAGAGATAGGGTATGGCGTGGCGGCCGATCTTGCCGCTGCCGCCGGTGAAAATGATCCGCTTGCCCATCGTTTCCTCCCAACGGACTTGTTCGGTCGAGCAGCCGATGCCGGCTGGCAGGACCCCGTCATCCGTTATTCGAAGATGCCGTAGCCTGGGACGGCGTGCTTGCGCACACCATCCATATCGAGCTCGACGCCGATGCCTGGAACGTCAGGCACCACGATGTGGCCGTCTTCAACGATCGACTTGGCGCCGTTCGGCAGGCGTACATAGCTGTCCCAGGCTTCGCGCTCCTCGAGCGCGTGCCATTCCAGCACCAGGAAGTTCGGCACGCTCGCACACACATGACATGTCGCCATCGTGCCCAGCGGCGTCGACACCAGGTGCGGCGCGAACGGCACGTAGTACATCTCGGCGAGGTTCGCGATCTTGCGGCTTTCGGCCAAGCCGCCGCATTTCGGCACGTCGGGCATGATGACGTCGGCGCCATAGTTCTGGAAGAGCTCCCGGAAACCCCAGCGCAGATAGAGATTCTCGCCGACGCAGATCGGTGTCTTGGTCCGCATGCGGATCTGCTTCAAGGCCTCGACATTTTCCGCCGGGATCGGCTCTTCCAGCCACAGAAGATTGAAGCGCTCCATCTCGGCGGCTATGCGGCTGGCGCTGAGCACGTCATAGCGCGCGTGCAGGTCGATGCAGAGATCGATGTCGGGGCCGATCGCCTCGCGCACGGCCGCGACGCGTTCGATCATGAAACGCAGCTCAGCACCGTTGATGGTGTGGTTCACCGCGTCGAACTTCGCCGGGTGGCGCAGATTGTCGATGTCGAATTTCAGCGCCGTGAAGCCTTCCGCCACCATGCGGCGCGCGCGTGCCGCGCATCCCTGCGGCGATCCCGATTGCTCATCGCCGTCGCCGCAATCGGCATAGAGCCTTATGCGGTCGCGGAACTTGCCGCCGAACATGCGATAGAGCGGCTGGCCGGCAGCTTTCGCCGCCACGTCCCACAGCGCCATCTCGAGCCCGGTGAGCGCAATCAGAAAGACACCGGCCTGCGCGCCGGAAAAGACGTGATCGCGGCGGATCTTGTCCCAGCAATATTCGACATTGCGCGGATCCTGGCCGATGAGTTCCGACTTCAGCTCCGAGATCAGCCCGACGATCGCGGCCGCACCCGCGTCGGGATTCGCCTCTCCATAACCGGAGATGCCGGCATCCGTGTCGATGCGGATCAGGGTCGCCTTGCCGTGATAGGCGACGACCGCCGTCTTGATGTCCACAATCTTCATAAAACCCTCTCCCGTGACGGCACGCCGCGCTTTCAAACGCCTGTGGATAGCTCAGGAATAACTTGTCTAATAAGCATACAAGATTGAGCGATGAGACGTAAACCCCCTCTTGATGATTTTGCTCAAGGCGCTTTGCAATTGGAGCAAATTCCGTTGAGTTTCTTGATAGATTCCCGGAATCCGGATTGCGCGCTACAAAGGTGTCGAACCCTACTTGTTAGACGAGTATATAAGCGTATAAATTAAAGGCCGGTGGGTGAAACCCAACCATGCCGCCAATCAGGAGGAAACAGGATGCAACAGCGACAGCTCGGACCATCGCCGGTCAAGGTATCGGAAATCGGCCTGGGGACATGGGGTATGTCCGGTGCGTTTTGGGGCGCGGCTGACGATGAGGAATCGATCCGGGTGATCAGGCGTGCGCTTGAGCTTGGCATCACGCTGATCGACACGGCGGAAGCCTATGGACATGGCCATGCCGAAGAGGTCGTCGGCAAGGCGCTGGCCGGCCGCCGCGACAAGGCGGTCATCG
>JAEKLU010000266.1 GCA_019509685.1 Mesorhizobium sp.
TGCTCGACAAGCGCATGCGTCGCCAGACCGAGCTCCACGCCGACTATGTCGGCTTCGACTGTCCCGATTATTTCGTCGTCGGTTACGGCATGGATGTCGCCCATGCGTTTCGCGAGTTGCCATTTGTCGGTGTCGTGAAGGGCGACGCTTGATGCATGTCGCCCAGAAGTGTGCAGCGGTTCTGGGACAACGACATCATCAAAACAAAGACTTAAAGCGCGTCGCTTGAATCCGCTTCAGCGCGACGCGCTTTAGACCTCGCAGAACGCGTAAAATTTTCAGAAAACGTCAACGTTTCCCAGCCATGTTCCGCGCCATGGCTAAGCTCCTGATTGTCGAGGACGATGAGTCCGTCCGCACCCTCGCCGCCCGCGCGCTCGAACGCGATGGGCATATGGTCACGATCGCCACCGACGGCGCGCAAGGATTGGAACTGATCCAACGCGCGGCAGGCGGTTACGATCTGGTGGTGTCCGATATCCGCATGCCGGAGATGGACGGCATCGAGATGGCGACCGCCGCTGCAAGGCAGTTCCCGACGATGAAGATCATGCTGATGACCGGCTATGCCGACCAGCGCGAACGCGCCGAGGAATTGAACGGCATTATCCGCGATGTCGTGCAGAAGCCGTTCACGCTTGCCGAGATTCGCGCCCGCGTCGGCCGCGTTTTAAACTAAGCAGCCTCGCCCGTTGCGGCGACCGTCGATACAGCGCCGCGCCTGCGTTCGTTGTTCAGCGCCAGTAGGCCGGCGCCGATGATCAGCGCCGCGCCCAGCACCGTTGTTTCTCGCGGCACCTCGGCGAAGAACAGGAAGCCCCATAGCGGCGACCACAGGATGCCGGTGTATTCGAAAGTGGCGACCCGGTTGGCCGGCGCCAGCCGGTAGCCCTGCGACAACAGGATCATGCCGGCGGAGGCGACGAAGCCGCAGGCGGCCATTTTGAGGAAGTCCGGCAGCGCAGGCCAAACCCACGGCCGGACCAGGAATTCGACGCTCGGATGCGCCGCGTGGGTGATGCCGGCCAGGTGAAAGACGGCGGCGACAGCCACGGCGCCGCTGAGATAGGCGCCGTTCTGGTAGAAGGCCATCACGGTCGATGATTCGGTGTCGCCGATACGGCGCGCCATGAGCTGCGAAAAGCCGTAGAGGAAAGCCGAGCCCAACGACAGCAGTGCTGCCCAGTCGAATACGCCGGCACCCGGGCGCAGCATCACGAAGACCCCAACCAGGCCGATGAGCACCGTGGCCAGCGTTTTCCATGAGACGCGCTCGCCGAGATAGGGTCCGGCCATCGCCATGATCACCAGCGGCGCCATGAAATAGAGCGCCACCGCGTCGGCCAGCGGTAGGGCGGCGATTGCCAGATAATAGACCGTGTAGGACGAGAACTGGATGAAGGCGCGCAGCGTCAGCATGCCGAATCGTTTCGACAGAACCGCTTTCAGGCCGACATCGGCCTGGACGACGACAATCAGGATCGGCAGCGCGACGATGGCGCGGATCGCCATGACCTCGGTCACCGGGTAGCCGCCAGACACGGCCTTGACCAGTGGGTCCTGCAGCGAAAAGACGAACACGCCGAGACAGAGGCTCAGGATGCCAAGCACTATCCGGTTCTGCATCAGTATCGGCCCCCCAAGAGCCGTCTTAACATTATCGCACTTTGCGCAATTCCGGACGAAAAACCGCGATGCACTTTTCCTGGAATTGCTCCCTGGCCCAGAATGACGTTTCGTTGAACCGTCATCCTGACCCAACTCTTTGGTTGGAGCATGATCTTGTCCGAAAACCGGTACCCACTTTCCGCTGACGCGGTCCTTCGGTTCGGGATCATGCTCGTAAAAAGAACCCGCTACCATTTTCAGGCAGCGGGTATCGAGTGAGGACTCTTCGATTGGTCCGCGGCCGATTTCGCGGCCGCATATCCAATGGGTATGGCGACTATCCTGCGGCGTTTGACATGTTGCAAACGAATTGGAATGATGCCAGCAATCAGAAATTCTTATGGCGGCATCAATGAAACCCGTGCTCGACAGCGACCTCCTGCGCACCTTCGTGGCGGTGGCCGAAACCGGCAATTTCACGCGCGCCGCCGAAAAGGCGGGGCGCACTCAGTCCGCCGTCTCCATGCAGATGAGGAAGCTGGAGGATATGGTCGGCGACAGCCTGTTCGAGCGCGGTTCGCGCGGCGTGGCGCTGACGCGTCGTGGCGGCGAACTGATCGCCAATGCGCGCCGCATCGTCTCGCTGCTGGACGAGACCGCCGCCTCGCTGGTGGCGCCGCCGCTCGGCGGACTGGTGCGCATCGGCATTCCGGCGGAGTATGGCCGGTCGATCCTGTCGCGGGCGCTCGGTGAGTTTGCCAAGCGCCATCCGCGCGTCGAAGTCACGGTGCGCTACGCGCATTCGGACTCGCAGGTGAGGGCGCTCGCGGCGGGCGAACTCGACCTTGCCGTGGTGTTCGAGTGGGAAGGTTTTTCGGGCGGCGAAGTGCTGATGCATGACCCCACCGTCTGGGTGACATCGACGCTGCATCATATGCATGAGGAGAGGCCGGTGCCGATCGCGCTTTACAGCCGCAACGGCTGGTGTCGCGACTTCGCCATCAAGTCGCTGCAGCAGCGCGGGCTCGACTATCGCGTCGCCTATACCAGCGACACCAATGGCGGCCTGACGCTCGCCGTCACCTCGGGCCTGGCGATCGCGCCGATCTCGCGCAGCAACATTCCGTCGGACTGCCGCGAACTGACCGCCACCGACGGCTTCGGCAACATCGATTCGTCCAATGTCGTGCTGCACCGAAATCCGTTGGCGACCGGCGAGGCGATCGACGGCATGGAAAACGCGATCCGCGACGCGTTTACCCTGACCAGGCAGGCGCCGGCTGCGGCTGATCTTTGAAGTCCGGGAACTGCGTCTGCCGGCCTATCGCTCCGGCATGTCCTCGTGGAAAGTCAGCCGATTGCCGAACGGGTCGCCGACCGTGACTTCCCAGGTCCGCCAGGGCGTCTCTTCCAATCCCGGTCCGGCGTAGCGGTATTTCTTCGCCGTCAGTTCGCGATGCAGCGCCGCGATGTCGGCGACCTCGACGCGAATGTGGGCGCCCGGCGAGCCGTCGCCATGGTGCTCGCTCAGATGCAATTCGCAGCCGTCGCGCGCGATGCCCATGTAAAGCGGCGCATTGTCGTGGAAGCGGTGTTCGAAGCGGGGGGCGAAGCCGAGGAAGTCGAGATAGAATTCCCGCGCCTTGGCGATGTCGAACATGCGCAGGATCGGCGTGACGGTTCCAAGCTTCGGCATGGCGCGGTTGCGATCCAAAAGTGATAGGGGCCGGCTATTTGAGTTCCAGCAGCCTTTCGAGGTAGCTGCGCTCGATATCCGGGCTCAAGGAGTTGCCGAGCCGTTTGCGGATCGCATCGAGAATCTGGCGGGCGCGTTGCACATCGATCTCGTCGGGAACCTTGACCGAGGTGCCGTCATCGGGGCCGTTGGTGGCGCGTGGCCGGCCGAGCGGATCGCGATCGGCATCCTGCTTGCGGCCGCCCTGTTCGCTGCCGCCCTGATCGCCCTGCATGGCCTGCATCTGCTTCATCATGTCCTTGGCGCCGCGGCGCAACGCCTCCAGCGCCCGGCCCTGATGGCCAACCGCCTGATCGCCATCGCCTTCGCCCAGCGACCGTTCGGCATTGCCCATTGACTTGCCGGCGTCGCCGAACCCTTCGTTCGGCTCCATGCCCATGCCTTCGAGGCCTTTCTTCAGCTGGTCGAGCTCGCTCTGCAACTGGCCCTGGCCCTCCTGCATCTGCTTCAGCGCATCGGCGAGGTCCTTCGAAGACATTTTCGGCCGTCCCAGCGGATCGCGATCCTGGCCGGGACCGGGCTTCTGCCCGTCCTGCGACTGGCCCTGGTCGCCGTCCTCGCCAAGCTGTTGCTCGCCATTCTCGCGTTCGCCCCGCTGCATCTGGTCGAGACGGAAAGTGTCGTTCATCATTTCCTGCTGGCGGCGCATGATGTCGCCCAGCTTGTCCATCTGCTGGCGCATCTGGCTGTCCTTCTCGCCACCCTGCTGCTGGCGGCCGGCCTGCAAATTGTTCATCATGTCCTGCAATTCGGAGAGAAGCTGCTGGGCCTTGTCGCGATCGCCGGATTTGGCGAGGTTCTCGATCTGGTCCATCATGCGATCGATGTCGCTCTGGCGCAGCTCGCGGCCATTCTGCTGCATCTGCGGCGCATTCGGGTTCTGCTCGGCGCGCTGGGCGAATTCCTGCAGGAACTGGTTCATCGCCTCGCGCAGTTCCTTCATCGCCTTTTCGATCTCCTGGTCGCTGGCGCCGTTCTTGATGGCGTCCTGCAGCGCCTGCTGCGCCTGGCGCAGCCGGCGCTCGGCGGCCGACAGATTGCCCTCCTCGATGCCGAGCGCGATCTCCCAGAGATAGGACACGACGTTGCGCAGCTGATCGTCGGTCTCGGAAAGCTTCAGCCGGCTCCTCGCGCTCATGATGGCGAGGTAGTTCGACATGTTGCTGAACGTGTCCTCGGGGCGCAGCGTGATGGCGTCGATCAGGTCGAGCGCGCGCGGCTTGGCGTTGGTATCAAGCGCAATCAGGCGGCGCTGCTCGAGCACGGCGCGCGCCAGCGGATTGGCGAAAGGCCGCTCAGGCATGACAAGCGTCTTGATGTCGCTGGTCGCGGTGTGCCCGGCATCGTCGGTAACGCTGAGCGTCAGCTTGATCTTGCTGCCGGCCCAGACATGTTCGGTCAGGTCCTTGGTCGTCTTGGCCGCGGTCGTCTTACCGCCACGGCGCGGCAGCGTCAGCGGCATTTCGGGTGGACCATAGAGCGGATGCGCGTTGGCCGCAGGCGGATCGAGCAGCTCGAAAACGGCTTTTGCCGAGGCCGCGCCATAATCGTCGTCGATCTGGTAGTTGAGCTCGATGGCGCCGTTGACGGCGCGCTTCGGCTCGCCGACGAAACGGATCGTCGGCGGCTTGTCGGCGATGACGGCGAAGGCCCAATGGCCGAGATCTTGCTCGCCGGATTTCAGCGTCAGCGTGCCGTTGGTGTTCAGCTTGCCGGTGAATTGCCGAAGCTTGGGCGCGGTCTGGCTCGCCGGGGCCGGACCTTTGGCCGCGGCCGGGTCGATGGCGCGGGCATTGCCGTCAATTTCGGCGTAGCTCAGCGTCTCCTCGCCGGTCCCGCCGGTGACGCGCAGCGAGACGTCGCTGCCTTGCGGAACGCTGAAGGTTTGAGCGGCCTGGCTGGCGTCCGCCGTCAAAAACAACGGCGGCTTGCCGGTGTAGGTGGGCGGCGTAACCCAGGCATCGATGCGCGGCGGCACGGCGTCGCGCACCGCGCGGGCGATGAAGCCATCGCTGATCCTGCCGCCAAAGGGTCCGTAGGAGAAGGCAAAGGCCGTGACGAGCAAAAGCCCGGCCAAGGCGCGCAAGCCCCAGCGATCATAATCCGGCACGCGGGTGCGCGGCTTGCCGGGGCCCAGGCTTGAGAGCTTCTCGGCCATGCGCTTCTGGTGTTCGCGCCACAGCGCCTGCGAGAAGATGCTGTCGGCGCCGCTCGGCCGGTCGGTTTGCACCTGCACCGGGCTGTGCAGCAATTCATTGGCGGCTTCGATGCGCCGGTCGACCTCTGCGGCCGACGGCATGCGGAAGAAGCGCGACGGATAGAGGGCCGCGAGCGCCGACAGCGCGAACAGGACCAGCAGGCCGACGCGCGCCGCCTCGGGCAGGCGCGGGAAGAGGCCGAACCAGGACAGGCTGAAGAACAGGCTGGCGACGATCAGCAGCGGCAGGAGCAAAGGCCAGCCGCGCTCGAAGATCATCGAGGCCCGTGTTGCCAGCCGGCTGAGCGCCAGGCGCCCGGCCAGGCCGCGTTCACCGCCGGAAGTGGGTCGTTGCGTCATCGGCCCTTCCTGCCCGGGCAGGAATAGCCCGGACGTCACGACGGAAAGAATATCAGCAAACACGGCAAAGGCGAGGCGCGTTCCGAAATCGTGAAGGGCCGAGGCCCGGTTATGATCAGAAATTCGCGGGATTTGTGTTGGAACCGCAGACGAGGACCGCCACGCGCTCGCCCTCGGCAGGCAGATAATGGCCGGATAGCACGGCGGCGAAGGCCGCGGCGCCACCCGGCTCGGCGATGATTCGCACGCGATCCCACAGCGCTTTCTGCGCCGCGACGATGTCGTCGTCGCTGACCAGGATCGAGCGCTCGACAAAGGCCTCGGCGATCGGAAACATCATCTCGCCGACGCGCTTCGGCGCCAGCGAATCGGCCGCGATGCCTTCGGCCGGCGCATCGACCGGCTTGCCGGCCTCGAAGGCGCGATGAAGCGTCGGCGCGCCTTCCGGCTCGATGGCAATGATGCGGATGCGGCCGGAGAACCAGGCTGCGATGCCGCCGATCAGGCCACCACCGCCGACCGCGACCAGCAGCGTATCGATATCCGGCAGGTCCACCTCGATCTCGAGGCCGAGCGTGCCTTGGCCGAGAAGCGTCTCCTCCTGGTTGAAGGCATGGATCTGCAAGGCGCCGGTTTTGGCGGCAAACTCTTCGCTGGCGGCGAGAGCCTCGGCATAGCGCGCACCGCCGACCACCAGCTCGGCGCCATAGCCGCGGATGCGCTCGATCTTCGCCGGCGGGCTGACCTCGGGCACGAAGATCGATGCCTTGTGACCAAGCTTCATGGCGGCGTAGGCCACCGCGGCGCCGTGATTGCCGCCGGAGGCCGCCACCACGCCGGCTTCGGGCACCTGCCGCTCGAGCAGATTGGTGAAGGCGCCGCGCGCCTTGAACGAGCCCGAATGCTGCAGGCATTCGAGCTTCAGATCGACCGGGAAGGATGGCTGTCCGAAATCGGCCATGTCGACACGCATCACCGGCGTGTGACGGACATAGGGCCGGATGCGCGGCTCGACAGCCGCGATGCGTTCGCGCGTGATCGACCGGTTGTTCGGCATGGATTGCTCCTCGGCATTGACTTCAATTAGTAACTTAGCAAAATGGCTAAATGCAAGAGGTCGATATTTTCAAGGCGATCGCCAACGAACGCAGGCTGCAGATCCTCGACTGGCTCAAGGATCCGCGTGCGCATTTCCGACCGCAGTCGGATGGCGACCTGGTCGTGGATGGCGTCTGCGCGCTGCTGATCGCCGAAAAGCTCGGCATCACCCAGGCCACGCTCAGCGAACATATGCGCGTGCTGACCCAGGCGGGCCTGCTGTCCACCAAACGCACCAAGCAATGGATTTTCTACCGTCGCAATGAGGGCAGGATCGCCGAGGCCAAGGCGCTGATCCAGCAGAGGATATAGCGCCTCGTCCCGAGCAGAAGCCTATTTCAGCCAGTCGGGGATCGAATCGAGCCCCAGCAATTCTTCATAAGTCTGACGCGGCCGCACGACATGGAACCGGTCGCCATCGACCAGAACCTCCGGCACCAGCAGCCTGGTGTTGTAGGTGCCGGCCTGCACCGCGCCATAGGCGCCGGCGGTGGCGACGGCGATCAGGTCGCCGGCCTTCAGCCGCGGCAGGTCGCGATCGAGGCCGATGAAGTCGCCGGTCTCGCAGACCGGGCCGACGACATCGACCTTCATGCGCGGCGTGGCGGCCGGCGGCTGCACCACCGCCCTGATATCGTGGAAGGCGTCGTAGAGCGTCGGCCGGATCAGGTCGTTCATGGCGGCGTCGACGACGAGGAAGCTCTTGGCGTCGCCTTCCTTCACGTAGATGACTTCCGACACCAGTATGCCGGCATTGCCGACGATAAGGCGTCCTGGCTCGAACATCACCTTCAGACCGAGCTTCGTGACATGCTTCTTGACGATCTCGGCATAGGCGTCGGGCAGGGGCGGCGGGCTGTTGTCGACACGGTAAGGGATGCCGAGGCCGCCGCCGAGATCGACATGCTCGATCGCGTGCCCGTCGGCGCGCAACGTGCCGACCAGTTCGACCAGCAGCGCGAAGGCATCGTCGAAGGGCTGCAATTCGGTGATCTGGCTGCCGATATGGGTGTCGATGCCGGTTATCGTGATGCCCGGCAGTTGCGCCGCGCGGGCATAGACCTGGCGAGCGCGCTGCCACGGGATGCCGAACTTGTTCTCGGCCTTGCCGGTCGAGATCTTCTTATGGGTTTTGGCATCGACATCCGGATTGATGCGCAGCGAAATCGGCGCCACCTTGCCGAGTGCTGTCGCACGCGCCGACAGCAATTCCAGCTCGGGCTCGGATTCGACGTTGAAGCAGAGGATGCCGGCGTTGAGCGCAAAGTCCATTTCCCGCGCGGTCTTGCCGACGCCGGAAAACAGGATCTTGTTGGCTGCAATGCCGGCGGCCAGAGCCCGGCGCAATTCACCTTCCGAGACCACGTCGGCGCCGGCGCCTTGCTTTGCAAGCGTTCTCAGAACAGCCTGGTTGGAATTCGCCTTCATGGCGTAGCAGACCAGCGCGTCGAGGCCGCTAAAGGCTTCTTTGAAGACGCGAAAGTGCCTGGTCAGCGTCGCCGTCGAATAGCAGTAGAAGGGCGTGCCGACTTCGGCTGCGATATCAGGGATGGCGACGTCCTCGGCATGAAGCACGCCGTCGCGGTAATCGAAATGGTTCACGGGAGTTGGTTCCGGAGATCAAAGGTCAAAGAAGAGGGTCGAGGATGAACTTCCTGTCCTTGACCGGTTTCTCGGGCTCCGGCGGCAGCGGCTGTTTGGCTTTTTCCGCATCCTTGCGCGCCTGCTCGGCGGCTTCATAAGGCGTATCGAGACCGCTCTTGCGGCCGCAAGCCGTGACTGCCGCCATCGCCGCGAGCAGCGTGAGCGTCACCAAAATCCTGCTTCCGGTCATCGATCCATCCGTTCGAAACTGTTTGCTTGTGCTGCCGCTTTTAACCGAGTTTTCGCCGCATTGCACCCCTGGCAATTGCTTGATGCATGTCGTTGTCCCAGAACCGCTGCACACTTCTGGGCGACATGCATCAGGCCTTGGACAAGCGCTTTTTCCAGTAGCGGATCTGCTTCCTCACTTCCGAGGGCGCGGTGCCGCCGAAACTGGTGCGGCTCTTCACCGAATTCTGCACCGCAAGCACCGAGAAGATGTCGCCGGTGATGCCGGCATGGATCGACTGCAGGTCTTCCAGCGAGAGCTTTTCCAGCCCGACCTTCTTCTCCTCGGCGAGCGCCACGGCGCGGCCGGTGACGTGATGGGCTTCGCGGAAGGGCAGGCCGAGATTGCGCACCAGCCAGTCGGCAAGGTCGGTCGCCGTGGCGTGGCCGGCGCCGGCGGCTTTCTTCATGGCGGCGGCGTTGACCGTCATGTCGCGCACCATGCCGGCGGTCGCCGCCAGCATCAGGTCGAGCGTCTCGGCGGCGTCGAAGACGGCTTCCTTGTCTTCCTGCATGTCCTTGCCATAGCTCAGCGGCATGCCTTTCATCACCGTCAGAAGGCCGACGAGATGGCCGTTGACGCGGCCCGTCTTGCCGCGCACCAGCTCGGCCGCGTCCGGGTTCTTCTTCTGCGGCATGATCGAGGAGCCGGTCGAAAACGAGTCCGACAGGCGGATGAAGCCGAATTGTGGCGTCGACCAGATGACGATCTCCTCGGCGAGCCTAGACAGATGCGTGGCGCAGATCGCACCAAGGCTCAGGAATTCGAGCGCGAAGTCGCGGTCCGAAACGCTGTCGAGGGAATTGCGCGTCGGCTCGCGGAAACCAAGCGCCTTCGCCGTCATATGGCGGTCGATGCCGAAACTGGTGCCGGCAAGTGCTGCCGCGCCGAGAGGGTTTTCGTCCATGCGCTCCATGGCATCGCGCGCGCGCGACAGGTCGCGACCGAACATCTCGACATAGGCCATCAGATGATGGCCGAAGGTCACCGGCTGCGCCGCCTGCAGATGCGTGAAGCCCGGCATGACGGTCGCGGCATGCTCTTCGGCGCGTTCGAGGAAGGCGGCGATCAGGTCCTTCAGCGCCTCGGCGACACGCTGGCATTCCTCCTTGACCCAGAGCCTGAGATCGACAGCCACCTGGTCGTTGCGCGAGCGGGCGGTGTGCAGGCGACCCGCCGCCGGGCCGATCAGATCGGCCAGGCGCGCCTCGACATTCATGTGGATGTCTTCCAGCCGGGTCGAGAATTCGAATGTGCCGGCCTCGATCTCTTTCAAAACCGTGTTCAGGCCGTGAGCGATTTTTTCTTGATCGGCCGCCGAAATAATGCCCGTTTGGCCCAGCATCTCGCTA
Source organism: Mesorhizobium sp. (assembly GCA_019509685.1). The sequence continues at coordinate 10,245 of JAEKLU010000266.1, forward strand.
TGGGCGATCGAGCCGCGTATGTCCTGTGCGTAGAGTTTGCGGTCGAACGAGATCGATGCGTTGATCGCTTCCATGATCGCGGCCGGACCCGAGGCAAAACGTCCGCCCCACATCTGGTTGCTGGCCTTCTTGTCGCTCATTTATATAACCCGCGTTCCGGAGCAGTTTTAAGATATGGCAGACGGCAATAGATTCTTCCCGGCCCCGCGCCTCATCCTCACCGCCCTGGTGGCGGGCGTGTTGGCCGGCGCGGTCGCGGTATATGTCAGCGAGAGCCGGTCTGGCAACAATGCCGCTCCCCAGGTGGCCGCCGACAGCAGCCAAGACGATGTCGCCTGCGTGGCGAAAGCCGGGCGGGCAAAGGCAGTTGCCGCAAAAGCCGTCGGCCAGGTCGCGGCGCTGCAGCCCGCCGATCCGCCTCAGTCGCTGAAAAGCCTCGCCTTCAACGGTCCCGACGGCAAGCCGATGACGATTGCCGACCATGCCGGCAAGACAATTCTGCTCAATCTGTGGGCGACCTGGTGCGCGCCCTGCCGCGCCGAAATGCCGGCGCTCGACGCGCTGCAGAAGGAAAAGGGCAGCAAGGACTTCGAAGTCATCGCGGTCAATGTCGACACCGGTGACGATACCAAGCCGAAGAAATTCCTCAGCGAGATCGGCGTTCAGACGCTCGGCTTCTACAGGGACCCGACGATCGCGCTGTTCAACGAGGCCAAGACGCGCGGGCTGGCGCTGGGCTTGCCCGTCACCATGCTGATCGACGCAGAAGGCTGCCTGGTCGCGCATATGAACGGTCCGGCCGGATGGTCGAGCGCCGATGCCAAGCGGCTGGTGGACGCAGCACTTGAGCCGTGATGTTTGTTTAGGCTGAGCGCGCGGCCGCGGCGGGCTGCAGCATCAGAATGCTGCCGCCGCCATTGGTCTTGGCGCCGTCATTGGTGGCCGCACCCCCGGTCAGCTCGCCGAAGACCTCGATGGGGCCAGGCCTGCCCAGATAATATCCCTGGCCTATCTGGCAATCCTCGGCGTCGAGGAAGCGCAATTCGCCCAACGTCTCGACACCCTCGGCCAGCACCGGCAAGCCGAGACCGCGGCCGAGCCCCAGCACGGCGCGAACGATGGTCGCGACCTGGTCGTTCCTGTCGACCGATTTGATGAAAGAACCATCGATCTTGATCTTGTCGAAGGGGAAAGCGCGCAGGTTGGACAGCGACGAATAGCCGGTGCCGAAGTCGTCCATCGCCACGCGCACGCCAAGCGCCTTGATCTGGCGCAGGGTCGCCAGCGCCCGCGGCATGTCCTTGACCAGCGCCGTCTCGGTGATCTCGAGCTCGAGCCTGCCGGCGGCGAGGCCCGAGCGCAGCAGCACCTCATGCACCTTGCGGCTGAAATCGGGGCTGTGAAGCTGCACCGCCGAGACATTGACGGCGACCGTCAGCGGGTTCGTCCAGCTCGCGGCTTCCGCACAGGCTGTCGCCAGCACCCACTCGCCGATCTGGGCAATGGCGCCGCTGTCCTCGGCAACGGGGATGAACGTCGACGGCGCGACATCTCCGCGTTCGGGATGATGCCAGCGGATCAAGGCTTCGAAGCCGAGCATCCTGCCGCTCGAGATTTCCTTTTGCGGCTGGTAGACGAGGCTGAACTCGCCGCGCGCCACGGCCTGGCGCAGATCCTGCTCCAGGCTGCGCCGGTCGCGGGCCTCGGCGCCCATCGAGGCCTCGAAATAACGGTAGGTGTCCTTGCCTTCGGCCTTGGCGCGATAGAGCGCGGTATCGGCATGGCTGATCAACGCAGCCTGTTCGTCGGCATCGAGCGGATAAAGCGCGATGCCGATACTGGCCGATACCATGCCGCCGGGCGACAACCGGTTTTCCTGGCGGAGCGCCGAAAGCATTGCTTCGGCGATGCGGCCGGCCGCCTGCGGGTCCGGGAGGTCGGGCGCGATGATAGCGAATTCGTCGCCGCCGAGACGGGCCAGCATCTGGCCGTGGCGCAGAACGCTCGAGGCGCAGTGCGCGACCTTCTGCAGCACGGCGTCGCCGGCGGCATGGCCGAAGAGGTCGTTCACTTCCTTGAACCGGTCGAGATCCAGAAGCATGAGCGCCAGTTGCCCACTCTTGCCGCCCCCTTTGCCGCCTCGGGCGGATGCGGCGATCTCGGCTTCCAGCCGGCCGGTGAAGCTGCGGCGATTGGCAAGGCCGGTCAGCGGGTCGTAATGCGCAAGCCGCATGATTTCCTGCTCGGCCTTCCTGCGCTCGCGTATGTCGCGTACGGCAACGACCAGATGCGGCTTGCCGCAATAGTCGATGCTCCTGGCGATCAGTTCCACCGGGATCGGGCTCTCGCTTCGGCTCTGGATGTCGGCTTCCTGCGCCTGGCCATTGCCATTGGTGATGCCGGTGGCAATCCGCTCGCCGAACAGGTCGCCAAGCGTCATCGTGTTCAGCAGGCCGGCGGGGATGCCGCTTAGCGCGGCGATGCTGTCATTGGCGCTGACGATGCGGTTGCCGTCGCAGACGATGAGGCCTTCGACAGCGGCATTGGCCAGGCCATGCATGCGCTCGGCCTCGGCCCTATGACGGCGAAAACGCAGGTCGATCCACAGCGCGCTGGCCGAAAGCACCAATATGATGAGGCTCACCGCTGCCGCGGCGAAGGCCTGCGACATCGGCTCGATCGTGTATTTCGATATTTCTATCGAGGAATCCGGATAGATCGAGACCGCGGCCATGGCGATGAAATGCAATGTGCAGATGGCAAGCGTGAGCAGGATGGCGCCGGCGATCGTGTTGAAGGTCGACGGGCGGCGAAGCACGACAAGCAGCGATAGCGCCGCAAGCGTCATGCCCGAGGCCAGCGAGACAGCGACCAGCAACGGGTTCCAGACAATCCTGCCCTCGACCTCGAAAGCCGCCATGCCGGTGTAGTGCATCGCCGCGATGCCGGCGCCGAGCACCGCACCGCCGACAAGGTAGTGGTCGAGGCCGCCACGCACGGTCGCGATCCACATGCCGGCCGCCGTCAGAAGGACGGAAAGCGCCAATGAAGCCACCGAGAGCTCGGCGTTGTAGGCGTTGGGTATTCCCGGCGTGAAGGCGATCATGGCGATGAAATGCGTCGCCCAGATACCGAACCCGGTCGAGGTCGCCGCGATCGGCAGCCACGTGTAACGATTTCGACTGGTCGATCGCTCGACATGGCGAAGAAGATTGACGGCGGAGAAGGAAGAGATACCGCAAATGAGCGCGGCCAGTGCGACCAGTCTCAGATCGTGCTGGTTCACGATGCAATTATAGACGGTCAGCATCTTTCTTCACCTGATCTTCCCGCATCAATCAAGGCAATGAGATTGATTAGGGCCTGACGGCTGAAGAATCGCTTATGCTGCGCGCAACCCCCGCGTGCGATTGCGGTTGTATTTCCAGCAAATCACCGCCCCGCCGGAGGCATTCTGCGGCGACTTGGCGGTGACCCCAGGCGGCCGTCACTTCACGCGGACGGTGACCACCAGCGCTTCGTGGTCGGCGCTCGGGCTGCCATCCGGCAAGACCGCGGGCAAAGTCGCGGGCGCGCTTGCCGCAAGGCCGCGCGTGAAGAACCAGTCGATGTGCCCTATCGGTGTCGGATCACCCGCCGGGCGCCGCTGTGTCGGCTTGTCGAAAGCGTTGGCGTCGCGCCAGTCGTAACCATGCTCGGCGAAGACCGCGAACAAGGGCTCGTGGCGGTCAGGACGCATCAGCCGGTCCGGTTCGGCGGCGATGCGCGCCTGCCAGGCGGCCGGATCGGCATGACGCTCCAGATAAGTGGCCGTCAGCGTGTTCAGGTCGCCGCCGATCAGAACCGGTGCTTCGGCGTCATATCTGTCGATGGCATCGAGCAGATGGCGGGTCTGGTCGGCGCGGCCGGTGGGGGCGGTGCGGTTTTCGAGATGCACCGAAACGACCGTCACCCGGCGATCGCCCATGATCACCTGGCCGCCGATCGCCATGCGGCCGCCGATGCGCGGCTGGCCGTGCTCGGGCAGAAACCAGGCGCCGGCGGCGTCGAAGCGAATGAGGAACGGACGAAGCAGCGGAACGGCGCTGGTCACGGCGTTGCCGTGGAAGCCTTCCGCGTTCTCGGCCTTTGCGTTTGCCGCCTGTTCGGTCTCGTTGCCGGTGCCCAGTTC
>JAEKLU010000186.1 GCA_019509685.1 Mesorhizobium sp.
TCCTCGGCCAGACGCGAGGTCGTGCCGTCGTCATAGACGATGCCGTCCTCGCGCAGCATCAGCCCGTAGCGCGCCTTGCCGACGGCGAGGTTGGAGAAGGTGTTGATGTAGACGCGGTCGAGGAAGGCGCCGGCATCCGGGCCGTGCACATCGATCTTGCCGAGCGTCGAGACATCGCAGAAGCCGACGCCGTCGCGCACCGCCTTGACCTCGCGTGTGACCGATTCCAGCCAGTCTTTCTCGCCCGCGCGAGGGTACCACTGCGCGCGTTTCCATAAGCCGGTGTCGACGAAAACAGCGCCTTGTTCGGTCGCCCAATGATGCGACGGCGTCAACCGTGTCGCATGGAAAGTCTCGTCGCGATGATGGCCGGCGAAGGCGCCGATGGCGACCGGCACATAAGGTGGGCGGTAGATCGTCGTACCCGTCTCGGGAATGGACTTGCCGGAGACGGCCGCCATGATGGCGAGGCCGGCGACGTTCGAGGTCTTGCCCTGGTCGGTCGCCATGCCGAGCGTGGTATAGCGCTTCAGATGCTCGACCGATTGGAAACCCTCGCGCTGCGCCAGCTCGACATCGGAAGCCGTCACGTCATGCTGCTGGTCGACGAAAGCCTTGCCCTTGCCGGCGACATGCCAGAGCGGCGTCAGCGAGAAGGCTTCGTCGTCGGCGACCGGCATGGCACTCGTGCCGCCGCTGCGCCCGGCATCGCGTGCTGCCGCAACACCGGCCTCGAAGCCTTCGCGCAGGCAGGCGCCGAGCCCGAAGGAGCCGTTGGCGGCACCCACGGCGACCATGCCGGGCGGCGCGCCGTCAGGCACGAAAGCCGCGATGTCGTCGCGCCATTTCGGCCGGCCGCGATGGTAGGAGGTCAGCCCCACCGCCGGGTTCCAGCCGCCGGAGACCGCAAGCCCGTCGGCCTCGACCTCGGCGCGCGCGCCGCCGGTCAGCGACACCGAAATCTTGCGCACGCCATTCTTGCCGCCATCGACGCCGCTGACGGAGCCGTGCAGCACGGTGAAGCCGTTCTTGGAGGCAAGCGATCGATGGGCCGACGAGACGTCGGGCCGCGCATCGATCACCGCTGCTATCTGCAATCCCGTGGCGATCGCGGTTTCGACCGTGCGCCAGCCATCTTCATTGTTGGTAAACAGCGCGATGCGTTTTGCCGGCGTGGCCGCGTAGCGGTTGATGTAAGTGCGCATGGCCGACGCCATCATCACGCCCGGCGTGTCGTTGCCTGCAAAGACGATCGGACGCTCGATCGCGCCGGCGGCGACCACGCAGCGCTTGGCGACGATGCGCCATAGGCGCTGGCGCACCTGATGCTCCGGCGGCGTCGGCAGGTGATCGTTGACGCGCTCGATCGCGCCATAGGTCCCGCCGTCATAGACGCCGAACAATGTCGTGCGCGTCATGATGCGGACGTCGGGCATCGAGTTGAGTTCGGCCAGCGTGCGCGACAGCCACTCCGCTGCTGGCAGACCATCGATCGTGCCGCGATCGGCAAGCAGCCGGCCGCCGAGGACAAAATCCTCCTCGCACAAAATGACGCGCGCGCCGCCGCGGCCTGCCGCGAGTGCGGCGGCGAGGCCTGCCGGACCGGAGCCGGCGATCACCACGTCGCAATGCGCCCAGGCCTTGTCGTATTGGTCGGGGTCGGGAACGACGGCGGCGCGGCCAAGGCCGGCGGCACGGCGGATCGCCGGCTCGTAAATCGCTTCCCAGAATTTCGCCGGCCACATGAAGGTCTTGTAGTAGAAGCCGGCGACAAAGATCGGCGCGAACAGCTGGTTGACCGACATGACGTCGAAGGCGAGCGACGGCCAGCGGTTCTGGCTGGCGGCTTCGAGGCCGTCATAGAGCTCGGCGGTGGTGGCCTTGGTGTTGGCCTCGCGCCGCGCGCCGGTGCGCAGCTCGACCAGGGCGTTTGGCTCTTCCGAGCCGGCGGTGAGAATGCCGCGCGGTCGATGGTACTTGAACGAGCGGCCGACCAGCTTGACGCCATTGGCGACCAGCGCCGACGCCAGCGTGTCGCCCTGGAAGCCGGCAAAGCTCTTGCCGTCGAAACGGAAGTTCAACGGCGCGGAACGGTCGACGAGGCCACCGGATGCGAGACGGTTTGTCTGATCGCCGGCCATCATGCACCAACCTTGGCGGCGCCGGCGCCCGCCGCCGGCGCGACAGCCGAAATCTCATGCGTCAGCGTGTTGCGGGTGACCTTCAGCCAGCTCCGACAGCCGCCGCCGTGATACCAGTTCTCGTCCATCACGCCGGCGATGTTGTCGCGCAGATAGACATAGTCGTAGACGGCGTCCGCGCCGGCATCCGCCGCCGGGCGCTGCGGCTTGGCGTCGCCGAGATAGGTGAACTCGCCGAGTTCGCGTTCGCCGCAGAAGGGACAGGCTATACGCATCGTGTTCAGTCAGCCTTCAATGCAGGTTCGGTTGGGCGCCCTGGCCCTTCTCGTCGATCATGGCGCCGCGCTGGAAGCGGTCGAGGCGGAACAGCGCCGCCTCCTTGTGGGACTCGTCTCGCGCCAGGAGATGGGCAAAGACGAAGCCCGAGCCCGGCGTCGCCTTGAAGCCGCCATAGCACCAGCCGGCGTTGAGGTAGAGGCCGTCGATCGGGCTCTTGTCGATGATCGGCGTGCCATCCATCGACATGTCCATGATGCCGCCCCATTGGCGCAACAGCCGCACGCGGCCGATCATCGGGATCAGCGCCATGCCGCCTTCGCAGACATCTTCCATCACCGGCAGATTGCCGCGCTGGGCATAGGAATTGTAGCCGTCGATGTCGCCGCCGAAGACCAGCCCCCCCTTGTCGGACTGGCTGACATAGAAATGCCCGGCGCCGAAGGTCATGACGTTGGGCAAAAGCGGCTTGATCGCTTCCGAAACGAAGGCCTGCAGCACATGGCTTTCGATCGGCAGGCGCAGGCCCGCCATCGCCGCGACGCGCGAGGAGGAACCAGCCACCGCCATGCCGACCTTGCCGGCGCCGATCCTGCCGCGCGAGGTCTCGACGCCGGTGACCTTGCCGTTGCCGTCGCGGGTAAAGCCGGTCACCTCGCAATTCTGGATGATGTCGACGCCGAGTTCGCTCGCGGCATGGGCGTAACCCCAGACCACCGCGTCATGTCGCGCCGTGCCGCCACGGCGTTGCAACAGCCCGCCCTGCACGGGGAAGCGCGCATGGTCGAAATTCAGGAACGGCATCATCTTCTTCAGCGCCGCCTGGTCGAGCAGTTCGGCGTCGATGCCGTTGATGCGCATCGTGTTGCCGCGCCGCGCATAGGCATCGCGCTGCGCGTCGGAGTGATAGAGGTTGATCACGCCACGCTGGCTGACCATGGCATTGTAGTTGAGGTCCTGCTCCATCCGCTCCCACAGCTTCATCGACAGCTCGTAGAAGCCGGTGTTGCCGGGCAGGCCATAATTGGAGCGGATGATGGTGGTGTTGCGGCCGGCGTTGCCGGAGCCGATCCAGCCCTTTTCCAGCACAGCGACGTTCTTGATGCCGAACTCGCTGGCCAGGAACCAGGCAGTCGCCAGCCCATGGCCGCCGCCGCCGATGACGATCACGTCGTAGTGATCCTTTGGCGCGGCGTCGCGCCAGGTCGGCTTCCAGTTCTTGTGGCCGGAGAGGGCGGCGCGAGCGAGCGAGAAGATCGAATATTTCATAAGCTCATTCCGAGATCGCTCGCACCGCTGACAGGATTATATGTCCAGCGTGTGGTCGCGCTCCCACTGCGTGAAGTGCGAAGCATAGGAATTCCATTCCTGATGCTTGAGCTTTAGGTAAGCCGACGAGAATTCCTCACCCATCGCCGCCTTGAGCGATTTGTCCTTGTCGAACTCGCGCAGCGCGTCGAGCAGGTTGAGCGGCAGCTTCGGAGCGCCCTTCACGGTGTGGCCGTGCTGGTACATGTCGATGTCGTAGCGCTTGCCTGGATCGG
>JAEKLU010000187.1 GCA_019509685.1 Mesorhizobium sp.
GCAATCCTGACCAGGGCGCTGTTCAAGGCGGAGCTGGCCGACGGCCGCCTGGTCCAGCCTTTCGATCTGGTTGGCGACGACGGCCACGCCTTTTGGCTGGTCTATCCGGAGGCACGGCGCAACGTGCCGAAGATCCGCGCCTTCCGCGACTGGCTGCTGGCCGAAATAGCCTGCTGACTGGCAAGGCGCATCGCTTCGAAGCGAAGTTCCGCGACGCGTCTTCATGCATGCCGTTCAAAATGCCGGTCGTTTTGGCCTCCGTATCCGATCGGGCTGCGCGACCTCTGAATTATGAGAGGCAGCAGGCACAGCCTGCCCGGCTATTTCCTCCACTCCATATCCGGCCAGCGTCGTCGAGTGCTGCGCTGCAGCATCGAATCTGGCTTGACATAATATGGGACTTAATGAGTAATTGCCCACAGCCAAGGCAAATGCTCATCTTGGTCCATGGGAGGAATTTGATGAAACTTCGTACGCTCATCCTGGGCTTGTGCTCGACCAGCGCGCTGGCGTTCGCTGCGCACGCCGAATCCATCACCATCGCCACCGTCAACAATGGCGATATGGTCCGCATGCAGAAGCTGACCGACGACTTCACCAAGGCAAACCCCGACATCCAGCTCAACTGGGTGACGCTCGAGGAAAACGTGCTGCGCGAGCGCGTCACCACCGACATCGCCACCAAGGGCGGCCAGTATGACGTGATGACGATCGGCACCTACGAGGTTCCGATCTGGGCCAAGCAGAGCTGGCTGTTGCCGCTCGACAAGCTCGGCGACGACTACGACGCCAAGGACATCATCCCGGCCATCGCCGGCGGCCTGTCGGTCGACGGCAAGCTCTATGCCGCGCCCTTCTACGGCGAAAGCTCCTTCGTCATGTACCGCAAGGACCTGATGGACAAGGCCGGGCTGAAGATGCCCGACGCGCCGACCTGGGACTTCATCAAGCAGGCCGCCGACAAGATGACCGACCGCGCCAATGGCGTGAATGGCGTGTGCCTGCGCGGCAAGGCCGGCTGGGGCGAAAACATGGCCTTCCTGACCGCCATGTCGAACTCCTTCGGCGCCCGCTGGTTCGACGAGAACTGGAAGCCGCAGTTCGATCAGCCGGAATGGAAGAACACGCTGCAGTTCTATGTCGACCTGATGAAGGCCGACGGTCCCGAGGGCGCCTCGTCCAACGGCTTCAACGAAAACCTGGCGCTGTTCCAGCAGGGCAAGTGCGGCATGTGGATCGACGCCACCGTCGCCGCGTCCTTCGTCTCAGACCCGAAGAACTCGACCGTCGCCGACAAGGTCGGCTATGCGCTGGCTCCGGACAATGGTCTCGGCAAGCGCGGAAACTGGCTGTGGGCCTGGTCGCTGGCCATTCCGGCCGGCACGCAGAAGGCTGACGCCGCTGAGAAGTTCGTCGCCTGGGCGACCTCGAAGCACTATGCCGAGCTGGTTGCGGCCAAGGAAGGCTGGGCCAACGTACCTCCCGGCACGCGCTCCTCGCTCTACGCCAATGCCGAGTATCAGAAGGCGGCTCCGTTCGCCAAGATGACGCTCGACTCCATCAATGCCGCCGACCCGACGCATCCGACCGTCAAGCCGGTGCCCTATGTCGGCGTCCAGTTCGTCGCCATCCCTGAATTCCAGGGTCTCGGCACCACGGTCGGCCAGCTCTTCTCGGCCGCACTCGCCGGCCAGTCGAGTGTCGACGACGCCTTGAAGCAGGCCCAGGACGCTGCCACCGCGGCAATGACCGAAGGCGGCTATATCAAGTAAGGCTCCTCCCGGTGCCGACTGCCGGTCGCCTCCTTGGCCGGCAACGGCCGCCCGAAACCCAGTTCGGGCGGCCGCCTTTCAACACCTTTTGAAAATTCAGTCTGACCAGTGAAGGGTGACCGTCATGGCTACTCAGCAGACCCGTTCGCTTGCCCGCTTCATGATGGCGCCATCCGTGGTGCTGCTGTTCGTCTGGATGATCGTGCCCCTGGTCATCACCTTGTGGTTCTCCTTCCAGCAGTACAATCCGCTCAATCCGGTCCGCGACGGGTTCGTCGGCTTCTCGAACTACGCGCTGTTCTATTCCAATCCGGCCTTCCTGCAGTCGATCGTCAACACGCTTGTCCTGGTGGTCAGCGTGCTGCTGATCACCGTTATCGGCGGCATCCTTCTGGCGCTGCTGATCGATCAGCCGATGTGGGGCCAGGGGATCGTGCGCATCCTCGTCATCTCACCGTTCTTCGTCATGCCGCCGGTGGCGGCGCTGGTCTGGAAGAACATGATCATGCACCCGCAATATGGCGTTTTCGCCGACATTGCGCGCTTCTTCGGGGCTCAACCGATCGACTGGTTCGGACAGCATCCGATGACGGCGATCATCATCATCGTCGCCTGGCAATGGCTGCCTTTCGCCACGCTGATCCTGTTGACCGCGCTGCAGTCGCTCGACGGCGAGCAGAAGGAAGCCGCCGAGATGGACGGCGCCGGCTTTGTCAGCCGCTTCATCTATCTGACGCTGCCGCACATGTCGCGCGCCATCACCGTCGTCATCCTGATCCAGACCATCTTCCTGCTGTCGGTCTATGCCGAGATCCTGGTCACCACCAATGGCGGCCCCGGCTACGCCTCCACCAACCTGCCCTTCCTCGTCTACCAGAAGGCATTGCTGGAGTTCAAAATCGGCCAGGCATCCGCCGGCGGTGTCATCGCCGTCATTCTCGCCAACATCGTCGCCTTCTTCGCCATGCGCGCGGTCGGCAAGAACCTGGACAAGTAAGGGAGGATACGATGGCACGTGCAGTCACCACCCAACACAAGGTCATTGCGACAGGCGCCGCCTGGATCGTCGCACTGCTGATCTTCTTCCCGATCCTCTATACGATCATCACCTCGTTCAAGTCGGAGCAGGAGGCCATCCAGGGCTTCGCGCTGATCCCGTCGGGGACGTTCGAGAGCTATACCGAGGTGCAGGCGCAGAGCGGCTACTTCAAGTTCTTCTTCAACTCCGTGCTGCTCTCGGTCGGCTCGACCATCCTGGCTCTTATCGTCGCCATCCCGGCGGCCTGGTCGATGGCGTTCTCGCCAACCAAGCGGACCAAGGACATTTTGATGTGGATGCTGTCCACCAAGATGATGCCGGCGGTCGCGGTGCTGTTCCCGATCTACCTGATCTTCCGCGACACCGGCCTGCTCGACAGCCGCATCGGCCTGATGGTCATGCTGATGCTGATCAACCTGCCGATCGTGGTGTGGATGCTCTACACCTACTTCCGCGAAATCCCGGGCGAAATCCTGGAAGCGGCGCGCATGGACGGCGCTACCCTGTGGGGCGAGATCATCTATGTGCTGACCCCCATGGCGGTGCCGGGCATCGCTTCGACCATGCTGCTCAACATCATCCTGGCGTGGAACGAAGCGTTCTGGACAATCCGCCTGACCACCACGGAAGCAGCGCCGCTGACGGCCTTCATCAGTTCGTTCTCAAGCCCGCAAGGCCTGTTCTGGGCCAAGCTTTCGGCGGCCTCTACGCTGGCCATCGCCCCGATCCTGATCATGGGCTGGTTCAGCCAGAAGCAGCTGGTGCGCGGCCTGACATTTGGTGCCGTGAAGTAACGGACGTTACCTGAAGCAACCGGCGAAAAATAACCCCTCGGGGAGGAAACCATGGGAAACATCACGCTCAAGAACGTCTCCAAGCACTTCGGATCGACGGTCATCATTCCAGGTCTCGACCTGGTCATCGAGAATGGCGAGTTCGTCGTCTTCGTCGGCCCGTCGGGTTGCGGCAAGTCCACGTTGCTGCGTCTCATCGCCGGCCTCGAGGACACCAGCGGCGGCACCATCAACATCGATGGCCGTGACGTCACCGGCGAGGCGCCGGCCAAGCGCAAGCTCGCCATGGTGTTTCAGTCCTACGCGCTCTACCCGCATATGACGGTGGCCAAGAACATCGGCTTCCCCCTG
>JAEKLU010000188.1 GCA_019509685.1 Mesorhizobium sp.
GCGAGATCGGGATGTCGCGCCAGAAGATCGAGCATGGCATCGTGGGTCACGTCGTTGGCCTCGAGGTTGACCAGCGTCTCCATCACGGTGAAGTCCGGCGCATGCTCGCGGAAGAAGGAGCGGAAACCGATCTCGCGCAACTCATGGCCATGGAAACGGTGGCTGCCGACAAAGAGCGCGACCTTGCCCGGTTTCTTCGCTGCCTTGGCGATCATCCAGGCCGCACTGCGGCCGACCTTGCGGTTGTCCAGTCCGACATAGCCTTCGCGGATGCCGGCGGCAAAATCCGACAGCAGCGAGAAGACCGGCTGGTCCTTTGCCTTCAACTGCTCGACGACCGCCGTCAGCGTCGGGTGATCCGGGCCGACGACGGCGATGGCCCTCGATTTGGCCGCCAGCTTGCGCATCTGCGCGGCGATCTCGTCGGGCGCCAGCGAGGCGGCGAAGTCGATCGCAGCTGTGCCGCGGAAGCGTTGCGACCGCGAGACCGCCAAGTCGAGTTCCCGGGCGAAATCGCTGTAGAAGACATCATTGCCCCTGAGCAGCAGGAAGCCGAGCCGGTATTCCGGCAGTTCCTGGCGCATGCGCTGCTTGATCAGCCCGGCGGCGTGATAGCCGATCTCGGTAGCGGCCTCATAGACACGGCGCGCCGTATCCTCGCGTACGGGAAGACGGTTGTTGAGCACCCTGTCGACCGTCGCGACACTTAGGCCTGAGACACGCGCGAGATCGGTAATGGTCGGCCGCTTCGCCATGGTCTCTCCATTCCTGTTCGACTCAGGATAGCTCGTTTTGACAGGAAATGATAGAAACTATCTTTGTGATGTTGAGACTATCATGGACCGGCGCTATGGTGAAGTCGAAGCCAGCCCCTGCGCGAGCGATGCGCCTTCGCCAGCGGCTGATGGAGGAACCCCAATGATGGCGACCACGTTTTCTGCGGCGACGCCGCGCGACTACAGCCTGATCGGGCGCGACGCAAAACGCGCGGTCGAGAACGGGCTGGCGGCGGCCGAGTGGTACCACACCGACATCCCGCGCAAGCAGATGAAGGAGCTGATGCAACGCTCCGACCAGCCGGCAATCCGCGACACCGCCATCTGGCTCGGCGCCATGGTTCTCAGCGGAGCGGCCGGCGCACTGCTCTGGGGCACATGGTGGTGCGTGCCGTTCTTCTTCGTCTATGGCGTGCTTTACGGCTCGGCGACCGACTCGCGCTGGCACGAATGCGGCCACGGCACGGCATTCCGCACACAGTGGATGAACGACGCCGTCTACCAGATCGCCTGCTTCATGATCATGCGCAATCCGGTGACCTGGCGCTGGAGCCACACGCGTCACCACACCGACACCATCATCGTCGGCCGCGATCCGGAAATCGCGGTCATGCGGCCGCCGGACCTTTTGCGCGTGGTGCTGAACTTCTTCGGCATCCTCGACGCCTGGCATGCGATGGGCGACATGCTGCGCAACGCCGCCGGCATCGTCAGCGAGGCGGAAAAGACCTTCATCCCGCAGCAGGAGCAGCCAAAGGCGATCCGCATCGCCCGCATCTGGACGGCGATCTATGCCGCAACCATCGCGGTTGCGTTCTATTGCGGCTCGTTCCTGCCGCTGATGCTGGTCGGCCTGCCGCGGCTCTACGGCGCCTGGCACCATGTGATGGTCGGCCTTCTGCAGCATGGCGGGCTTGCCGAAAACGTCACCGACCATCGGCTGAACAGCCGCACCGTCTACATGAACCCGATCAGCCGCTTCATCTACTGGAATATGAATTACCATGTGGAGCATCACATGTTCCCGATGGTGCCCTATCACGCACTGCCGAGGCTGCATGCGCTGATCAAACACGATCTGCCGGCGCCGACGCCGTCGATCCTGGCCGGCTATCGCGAGATGGTCCCGGCTTTCCTGCGGCAGTTGCGCAACGAGGATTATTTCATCAAGCGCGCGCTGCCGCCGACGGCGCGGCCTTACCGCGAAGACTTGCATGGCGACATGCCGATGGCGGCCGCGGCCGAGTGACAACATTCAGGACATTGGGGAGGACGAGATGAGCGACTGGGTCGAGGCCTGCGCTGCCGGAGACATCGACGAAGAAGACGTGATGCGGTTCGACCATGCCGGCCGCACCTTCGCCATCTATCGCAGTCCGGACGATGAATATTTCGCGACCGACGGCCTGTGCACGCATGAAAAGGTGCATCTGGCCGACGGGCTGGTGATGGACGACATCATCGAATGCCCGAAGCACAACGGCCGCTTCAACTACAAGACGGGCGCCGCCCGCGGCGCGCCGGTCTGCGTCAACCTCAAGACCTACCCGGTCAAGGTCGACGCCGGCAGAATCCTCGTTCAGATCGGGTGATGGCCGTGGCGGGGATGGTCATCATCGGCGCCGGCGAGTGCGGCGGGCGGGCAGCACTTGGCCTGCGCGATCACGGCTTCGAAGGTCCTGTGACGCTGATCGGTGACGAGCCGCATCTGCCCTATGAGCGCCCGCCGCTGTCGAAGGAAGCCATGGCGGACGAGACGCCGGTCATCAAGGCGATCGCCAGCGACGCGTTGCTCGCGGAGCGCGCCATCCGGCATATCCATTCCGTGCGCGCCACCGCGATCGACCGCGTGACGCATCTCGTGCACCTGTCGGACGGCTCAACGCTTGCCTATGAAAAGCTGTTGCTCGCCACCGGTTCGGTGCCGCGCAAACTGCCGTTGCCGGGTCTCGGTGCACGTTGCGTCTATCTCAGGACCTTCAACGACGCGCTGGCCATCCGCACGCATCTCAGTGCTGGCAAGCGCGTCGCGGTCATCGGCGGCGGCTTCATCGGCCTGGAGCTTGCCGCCGCTGCGCGCAAGCTCGGTGCGACGGTCACCGTCATCGAGGCGCAGCCACGCATCCTCATGCGCGGCGTGCCGGCGCAGATCGCCGAAATCATCCACAAGGCGCATGAAGCCGAAGGCGTGACAATGCTCACCGGGCAAGGGATCGCGGCGATTGCCGATGACGGCATGCTCGTTCGCATCACGCTTGCCAACGGACAGGAAGTACCTGCCGATCTCGCCGTCATCGGCATCGGCGCCGTGCCGGTAACCGCGCTTGCCGCCGAAGCCGGGCTGGCGATCGACAATGGCATCGCCGTCGACGACCGACTGCAAACCCGAGATCCGGACATCTTCGCGGCCGGCGACTGCTGCTCGTTCCCGCTGGCGATCTATGGCGGACGGCGCGTGCGGCTCGAAGCCTGGCGCAACGCGCAGGAGCAAGGCGCGCTCGCTGCCCGCAACATGCTGGGCGACGATGAGGCGCATGCCGCGGTGCCGTGGTTCTGGTCGGATCAATATGGACTGACGCTGCAGATCGCGGGGCTTTCGGATGAAGGAAGCTCGACCGTCCGTCGCGATCTCGACGACGGCGCTTTCATTCTGTTCCATCTGGCCGAAGACGGCCGTTTGGTGGCGGCGAGCGGCATCGGCCCGGGCAATGCGGTGGCGCGCGACGTCCGCCTGGCGGAAATGCTGATCGCCAAACGGGCAAGCCCGGCGCCGGAAGCGCTTGGATCGCAGGCGGTCAAATTGAAGTCGCTGCTTGCGGCATAGAGTGAGGGCGCGCCGAGACGGATTTGGTCAGCGCGCTTAACTGCTTGTCTTGCTGCATACCGTTGTCCCGGAGCGCTAGATACTCTCGTGCGACATGTATTAGTCTGTGCTAAGATCGAGCACATTCTGAAGGCGGGCAGTCATGCCATATTCGGTCCTCTACGGTATTTCAGTCGCTCAGATCAGGGAAGATTTTGCCACGGCGGCAGAGGTCATTGCCCGCCTTCAGACGTTACGAAACAACGGTGCCGTCGGCATCATCGTTTTCGACAAAAGCGACACAGAGATCAATGACGCGCGCCTTGCCGAACTTGCGAAAGCTGAAAGCGGCAAGGAACACAGAGATCAATGACGCGCGCCTTGCCGAACTTGCGAAAGCTGAAAGCGGCAAGGACTAGGGCAATTCCAGGAAAAGTGTGGGCGGTTTTCCGTCCGGAATTGCGTAAAAACAAAGAGATAGAGCGTTTCGCCGTTTCCGTGAAACGGTGAAACGCTCTAGAAAAGCGCTTTCAGCTCATCGAGCTTGTCGTTGACCAGCCAGCCGTAATAGTTCTCCTCAGGCAGCTTCTCCGGTTCGCCGGCGGCGCGGCGCTTGTCGTTCTCGGCTTTCAGCGCATAGGCGCGCTGTTCCGGATTGCCGACATTGTAGAGCGTGGCGGTAAGCCCGGGATTGTTCGAGATGTCGAAGCCGGCAATGCTTTTATACGCGTCGATCGATTTCTTGATCGTCGCGGCGACATAAGGCAGCGTCAGGTCCGGATCCATGATGGTCTTGTAGACCGTGTTGGGATCGCCGACGTCGAGCTCAGGCAGGCCGGAGACCTTGTGGACGAGATCGCTCATCTGCAGCGCGGTCAGTGGGTTCAACTGGCCAAGGCCAAAAGTCTGGCCGGCGTAGTAGGGCTGGAAGAAGGTGGCGCCGAAGCGGTCGTCGGGGAAATCCTCGCCGCCGACGGTCTTGCCGCGGAAGGAACGGTTCCACACCTGCTCGCGGCACTCCCACAGATCGTAGCTGTCATTCATGCCGGCGCATTTCTTGAATTCCGGCCGCTGGATGAAATCCGAGACGTCCTCGCCATGATAGGCAAAGGAGAGCTTGCTCGACAGATAGGAGATCGCCTTGACGTAGTAGGTCTGCAGGCGGTCATAGGCGTCGACATTATAGGTGTGCTCGCCGACGATGGCGCCGACGATATGCATCGGATCGATGCCATAGGCGGCGGCGGCCTTCCTGATCTTGCCGCGCAGCTCGGCATCGTTCTGCAACAGCGCGTAGACCTTGCGGTATTTGGCCTGGAAGGTGGTGTTTGTGGCCTGGGTGCGCCGGCTGGAAGCGCCCGGAATGTCGGGCTGCACGCTGTTGCGGTTGCCGGACGGCACCATGGTTGCGGCATCGGCCGTAGTCACCGCCAAGGCCATGCCGAGAATAAGGAAAATCAGTTTCTTCATGCGCCGCCGCCCAGATCAGGATGACGATTCCGTTGAATCGTCATCCTGATCTAATTCTTTGTTGCAGCATGATCTTTTCCGAAAACCGGTTCCCACTTTTCGGGATCATGCTCTGGAGATATCGCCGCGCAAACTAGGTAAAGCCCCTGGTTGAGTCGAGAGCACCCGGTCGCCCGGCAGGACGAAAGCTTAACGGATGATACCGTCTGGCCACACACGCAGGCTTCTGTTGCCGGACTGTGTTGCCCAAATCGGCGCCGGAACATGCAGCGGTTAGTTTTCGAGTCAAAATGCCGTGCGGAGGCCATATTCCTGAGCAGTCTGACGGAGCGCCGTCTGCCACTCGTCGGGAAGTATCCTGTCATGGATCCGCTCAAGCTCGCGCAGAAGCTCGATATCGACACCCGGGAACAGGCCGAGCTTGCGCAGAACGCCCTCGACCGAGTCTCTTTCCATCCCCCGAACGTATTTGTCGGCCGGGATCAGCGCGCCGACGGCGCTCTTCTTGCCGTCGCCCGCCCAATAGACATCGACGATTTCGCCATCGGGGGCGAAATCATAGGCCGGCTCCATTTGGGTCAACAGATGATTGGCGATCTTGTCGAAGACTGCCTGGTTCGCGTGGTTCGTGTTGCCCATTCAAATGCCTGCCTGGTCGTGAGCAAAGACCTGATCGGCAAAACATACAGGGATTATGCGCCAAGACTGAGCGATGTTTCACAGTCGGCGAACAAGATTGATGGCCAAATCGACCGCTTTGGCCACCAGAGCGCTTCACCGTTTCACGGAAACGGGCGAGCCGCGCTCCGGGCAAACTCGTGCTGGCCCGGAACGCGTCCGTACCTGCGATCAGAGGATGAATCGCGACAGGTCGGTGTTGCGCGACAGGTCGCCGACATGCTTTTCCACATAGGCGGCGTCGATGGTGACGGCGGTGCCGTTGCGATCGGGCGCATCGTAGGAAATCTCGTCCAGCACGCGCTCCATCACCGTCTGCAGGCGCCTGGCGCCGATGTTCTCGACGCTGGCGTTGAGATCGACGGCGATACCGGCGAGCGAATCGATGGCGTCATCGGTAAAGGTCAGCTCGACGCCTTCGGTCTTCATCAGCGCGATGTACTGCTTGATCAGGCTTGCCTCGGTCTCGGTCAGGATGCGGACGAAATCCGACTTTTCCAGCGCCCGCAATTCGACGCGGATCGGCAGGCGGCCCTGCAATTCCGGCAAAAGGTCGGACGGCTTCGACACGTGGAACGCGCCGGACGCGATGAACAGGATATGGTCGGTTTTCACCGCCCCATATTTGGTCGCGACCGTCGTGCCTTCGACCAGGGGCAGCAGGTCGCGCTGCACGCCCTCACGCGAAGGACCGCCCGAAATGTCGCTCCTGGCGGCGATCTTGTCGATCTCGTCAAGGAAGACGATGCCGTCATTTTCGGCCGATTCCAGCGCCCTGCGCACCACTTCATCCTGGTCGAGCAGCTTGTCGGACTCGTCGCTGATGAGCAGCGCGTAGGAATCGCGCACCGTGGTCTTGCGGGTCTTGGTCTTGCGGCCGCCCATCGCCTTCGACAGCATGTCGTTGATGTTGAGCACGCCGACATTGCCGCCTGGCATGCCGGGGATTTCGAAGCCAGGCATGCCACCATTGCCGGTGTCGGCCACCTCGATCTCGATCTCCTTGTCGTCGAGCTCGCCATCGCGCAGCTTCTTGCGGAAACTATCGCGCGTGGCCGGGCTCGCCGTCTTGCCGACCAGCGCTTCCAAAACCCGCTCCTCGGCATTGATCTGGGCGCGCGCGCCGACGTCCTCGCGCATTTTCTCACGCGTCAGGCCGATGGCGATCTCGACGAGGTCGCGGATGATCTGCTCGACGTCGCGCCCGACATAGCCGACCTCGGTGAATTTGGTCGCCTCGACCTTGACGAAAGGCGCGCCGGCGAGCCGCGCCAGGCGGCGCGAGATTTCCGTCTTGCCGACGCCGGTCGGGCCGATCATCAGAATGTTCTTCGGCATCACCTCTTCGCGCATCTGGCCTTCCAGCTGCTGGCGGCGCCAGCGGTTGCGCAAGGCGATCGCCACGGCGCGCTTGGCGTCCTTCTGGCCGATGATGAAGCGGTCGAGTTCCGAAACGATTTCACGGGGAGAAAAGGTGCTCATAAGACTCAAATTCCACTTTGCCACTGCTTGATGGACTCGAACGGATGCAGCAGCATGATCACGTTGAGCGTCAGATTGTCCCGGATGAGGTAGCCCGTGCCGAGCTCGAAGATGAGCGCCAGGGCCACGATCACCCATATAGGTAGCTTTCTGGCCATCACAAATCCCAGCGCCATGAACAGCGTGTCGGACACCGAGTTGATGATCGAATCGCCGTAATAGCTGAGCGCGATCGTGCCGGAACGGTAGCGGTCGATGATGAAGGGGCTGTTTTCCAGGAGCTCCCAGCCGCCCTCGATCAGGACGGCGAAGGCCAGTCGCAATCCTATCGGCGAACGCGGGAACAGGAACCGCGCCAGCGCATAGAACAGGAAGCCGTGGATGATGTGCGAGAAGGTGTACCAGTCGGCGATGTGCTGGGAATTCTCCGAGCTGTTGACCACGCCATGCCAGAGCTTGACGTAGCCGCAGGTGCA
>JAEKLU010000189.1 GCA_019509685.1 Mesorhizobium sp.
CCGAAGCGGTGCTGAAGGGCCGTGCGCAGCCATAGTGCGCGCCGATGGCCTGTCTTGGCGCAAACCGGCCAGCAAATTTCGCGGCCCAAACGTGGCGAGCCGAAAACAATCGTGTTAATGGCCGGCAACGTTTCCCACTTGCTCGAACCTCAAGGATTTCAGGCCATGTCAAACGCCGCGGCAGCCTCCAGCAAATTCGAATCCTTCTTCGAGACCACGCTTGCCGATGCCGACCCGGAAATTTTCGGGGCCATCCGCAACGAGCTTGGCCGCCAGCGCCATGAGATCGAGCTGATCGCGTCCGAAAACATCGTTTCCAGGGCCGTGCTCGAGGCTCAAGGCTCGATCATGACCAACAAATACGCCGAGGGCTATCCGGGCAAACGCTACTATGGCGGCTGCCAGTTCGTCGACGTCGCCGAGGAACTTGCCATCGAACGCGCGAAAAAGCTGTTCGGCTGCAACTTCGCCAACGTCCAGCCGAACTCCGGCAGCCAGATGAACCAGGCGGTGTTCCTGGCGCTGCTGCAGCCCGGCGACACCTTCATGGGCCTCGACCTGAATTCCGGTGGCCACCTCACGCACGGCTCGCCGGTCAACATGAGCGGCAAGTGGTTCAAGGTCGTGTCCTATGGCGTGCGCAAGGAAGACCATCTGCTCGACATGGACGCCATCGAGAAGACCGCGCATGAGACCAAGCCTAAGCTGATCCTGGCCGGCGGCACCGCGTATTCGCGCGTCTGGGACTGGAAGCGTTTTCGCGAGATCGCCGACGCGGTCGGCGCCTACCTGATGGTCGACATGGCGCATATCGCCGGTCTGGTCGCCGGCGGCGTGCATCCATCGCCGCTGCCCCATGCCCATGTCGTGACCACCACGACGCACAAGTCGCTGCGCGGCCCGCGCGGCGGCATGATCCTGTGCAACGACGAGGACATCGCTAAGAAGATGAACTCGGCGGTGTTCCCCGGCCTGCAGGGCGGTCCGCTGATGCATGTCATCGCCGCCAAGGCGGTCGCCTTCGGCGAAGCTCTGAAGCCGAGCTTCAAGACCTATGCCGAAAGCATCGTCGCCAACGCCAAGGCGCTGGCCTCCAGCCTGCAGGAAACCGGCCTCGACATCGTTTCGGGCGGCACCGACAACCATCTGATGCTGGTCGATCTCAGACCTAAGAACGCCACCGGCAAGCGCGCCGAGGCTGCCCTTGGCCGCGCCAACATCACCTGCAACAAGAACGGCATTCCTTTCGACCCGGAAAAGCCCTTCGTCACCTCGGGCGTGCGTCTCGGCACGCCGGCCGGCACGACGCGCGGTTTCGGCCAGGCCGAGTTCCGCGAGATCGGCAAGCTGATCGCCGAAGTGCTGGACGGGCTCAAGGTGGCGAATTCCGACGAAGGCAACGCCGCCGTCGAGGCCGCCGTCAAGGCCAAGGTCACGGCGCTGACCGATCGTTTCCCGCTCTACCCCTATCTCGGTTGATCCTCTGCCGCGGTTGACCGCGCGCTGCGCGTCATCTTTTATCCTGCGCTTGCGCCACTCGCCTGGGCGGCGCGGCTTACCGGAGATTTGATGATGCGTATGTCCCGTCTTGCCGTCGCGGCTTTGTTTGGCTCGCTGAGTGTTTTCGCAGCCTCCGGCGCGGTCGCCCAGGATGAAACGAAACCGGATGCGGATCTGCCGGCCACCACCACGTTCGGCCGGTGGACCACCATCATCGATACGCTCGACAGCGGCCAGGACGCGCACAAGACCTGCGCCGCCTCGACCGCTTTCGTCGACGGCAGCGGCAATCCGGGCACGCTGACGCTGTCGATCTCGACCGGCGATGCTTTGCCGCCCAACGCCTATCCGGCCATCCTGATTACCCTGGATACGGTGGGCCTGCCGACCGGCAAGAAGATCGCGGCGACCTTCGGCGACCCTGGCGTCAAGGTTTCGGCCACGGTCTTTTCCAACGACGCCGTCAACGGCCGTCCCAGCTGGACGGTCGACAACCAGGCCAAGACCAGCCTTGCCGTGCTGCGGGCCATGCGCAAGGTCACCTCGCTCGATATCAGTTTTGGCAAACAGACGGTTGCCAGCGTCCCGATGGACGGGTTCACCAAGGCCTATCGCAATCTGGGCACCGCCTGCGGCTTTCCGACCAAGGACGTGGCGCCCTGAGGCAAGGCGCCCAGGCAGGGCGCTGGCAATCTTGCTCGCGCCTCGCTATCTCTGAGGCAGGAAAGGTCTGCGTGCTTTGCCATCGCGGCAAAAGGCACTAAGCCTTTCCTCCACCCGAGAATCGCCAACCGAAGGCTCTCCATGCGCTGCCCCTATTGTCAGTCCGAAGATACGCAGGTGAAGGATTCGCGCCCCGCCGAGGATGGCGCGGCGATCCGCAGGCGTCGGGTGTGCCCGGATTGCGGCGGCCGCTTCACCACTTTCGAGCGCGTGCAATTGCGCGATCTCGTCGTCGTCAAGAAGTCCGGCCGCAAAGTGCCGTTCGACCGCGACAAGCTGTTGCGCTCTGTCGAGATCGCCGTGCGCAAGCGCAACGTCGATCCCGAACGCATCGACCGCGCCGTGACCGGCATCGTGCGCCAGCTCGAAAGCTCCGGCGAAACCGAAGTGGCCTCGGGCGAGGTCGGCAAGCTGGTCATGGAGGCGCTGAAGTCGCTCGATGACGTCGCCTATGTCCGCTTCGCTTCGGTCTATCGCAATTTCCGCGAGGCCAAGGATTTCCATGAATTGCTCGGCGAACTGAAGGGCGACGAGGAAAAGGCCGAAGAGGACGCCGGCTGAGCATGGCGGGACCGCAACTGAGCGCAACCGAACAAGCGGCCCTTGACCGCCGTTTCATGGCCGCTGCCATCCGGCTGTCGCGGCGCAATGCCGGCCGCACCTCGACCAATCCGTCGGTCGGCACGATCCTGGTCCGCGACGATGGCGCCGGTCCGATGATCGTCGGCACCGGCGTTACCGCGGTCGGCGGCCGGCCGCATGCCGAGACCGAGGCGCTGGCCGAGGCCGGCGCGCTCGCGCGGGGGGCCACGGCTTACGTTACTTTGGAGCCCTGCGCCCATCACGGCCGCACGCCGCCTTGCGCCAACGCGCTGGTCAATGCCGGCGTGGCGCGGGTGGTGGGGGCGGCGAGCGATCCCGACCCGCGCGTCTCCGGCAAGGGCTACGCCATCCTGCGCGCCGCCGGTGTCGAGGTGGTCGAGAAGGTGCTGGCCGCCGAGGCGGCCGAGCAGATGGCCGGCTATTTGATCCGGTCGCTGAAGAAACGCCCGGAAGTTACCCTCAAGCTTGCGCTTTCGAGCGACGGCAAGATTGGCCGCAAGGGCGCCGGCCAGGTTGCTATCACCGGCGAGATCGCACGGCGCGACGTCTATCTGATGCGCGCCGAGTCCGACGCCATCCTCATCGGCATCGGCACCGCGCTGGAAGACAACCCGGCGCTGACCGTGCGCCTGCCCGGGCTGGAGAACCGCTCGCCGGCGCGCATCATCCTCGACCGCCAGAGCCGGCTGCCGGAAGCGTCGAAGCTGGTGTCGGGCGTCGACCGCGTGCCGCTCTATGTCGCTTCCTGCCTCGAGGCCGATCCGCATCGGCGTGCTGCGCTCGAACGTCGCGGCGTGCGCTTCATCGGCACCGAAACCCATGACGGCGTCGTCGCCTTGCCGGAATTGCTCGAGGACCTGGCGGCGCTCGGCATGGCAAGCGTGTTGGTCGAGGGTGGCGCCCAGGTCGCCAGGGCATTCCTCGACGAAGACCTGGTCGACCGCATCGTGCTCTTCCAGGGACCGGATGCGATCGGCGAGGACGGCATTGCATCGCCGGTCGACGCTGACCATATCCCGGCAGGTTTTCGCAAGCTGCGCGAGATGCGCTTTGGCGAAGACAGCTATGCTGAATGGGTAAGGGATCTCTGATGTTTAC
>JAEKLU010000190.1 GCA_019509685.1 Mesorhizobium sp.
CGGGCCTATCTCGTTTTCGGTGTCGTCCGGCTGGTTGTACTTGATGGTCGAGACCGCCGAGGAGAGGTCGGCGACGAGCTTGTCGTAGATCTTCTTGCCGGCATAGATGCGGCAGGCGGCGGTGCAATCCTGACCGGCATTGTAATAGCCGAAGGCGCGCAAGCCGTTGACGACAGCGCCGAGGTCGGCGTCGTCGAAGACGATGACCGGGGCCTTGCCGCCAAGCTCCAGATGCGTGCGCTTGACCGACTTGGCGGCGGCCTGCAACACCTTCTTGCCGGTCGCGACGTCACCGGTGATCGAGATCATGTTGACCTTGGGGTGGTTGATCAGCGTGTTGCCGACGCTGTCGCCGCGGCCGAGCACGACATTGACGACGCCCTCGGGCAGCACATCGGCCAGGATCGTCGCCAGCTTGAGCGTCGTCAGCGGCGTCTGTTCGGATGGCTTGAAGACCACGGTGTTGCCGCCGGCAATCGCCGGCGCCAGCTTCCAGGCCATCATCATCAGCGGGTAGTTCCAGGGCGCGATCGAGGCGACGATGCCGATCGGGTCGCGCCGCACCATCGAGGTGTGTCCGGGCAGATATTCGCCGGCGACGACGCCCGGCATCGAACGCACCGCGCCGGCGAAGAAACGGTAGCAATCGACGATCGCCGGTATCTCGTCGTTGAGCACGGCATTGATCGGCTTGCCGCAGTTCAACGCTTCGAGCGTGGCGAACTCCTTGGCTTCGGCCTCGATGCGGTCGGCGATCTTCAGCAGGTAACCGGAGCGCTGCGCCGGCGTGGTGCGCGACCAACCGACGAACGCCTGTTCGGCGGCCGCCACAGCGGCCTCGATCTGCGCCTGGCTGGCCTCGGGCAGGTTGAGAATGGTCGCCCCGGTTTTCGGATTGAGGATCGGCTCCTCGGTTTCGGTGCCGTTCTCGAATTTCGAGCCGATCAGCATCTGGGTGTCCATGGAATTCTCCTTCGTGAGGAGCGAGTAGCGAATAGCGAGTAGCGAATAGGGTTCGCGGTCAAATTTTCCCTATTCGCTATTCGCTACTCCCTATTCGCTGCTTTCATTTTCCACTGCCGGCGATCTGGTCGCCGTCGCGCGTCAGGTAATAGGCAAACAGGATGGGCAGCAGCGTCACCAGCACGACCACCATGGCCACGACATTGGTGACCGGGCGCTGGCGCGGGCGGATCAGTTCTTCCAGCATCCAGATCGGCACCGTCTGCTGCTGGCCGGCGGTGAAGGTGGTGACGATGACCTCGTCGAAGGACAAGGCGAAGGCGAGCATGCCGCCGGCAAGCAGCGCTGTGGCGATGTTGGGCAGCACGACATGGCGGAAGGTCTGAAAGCCGTCGGCGCCGAGGTCCATCGAGGCCTCGATCATCGAACCGGAGGTACGACGGAAACGGGCGACGGCGTTGTTGTAGACGACGACCACGCAGAAGGTGGCGTGGCCGAGCACGATCGTCCAGAACGAGAACGGGATGTCGGCCAGCGCGAAGGCCGAGCGCAACGCGATGCCGGTGATGATGCCGGGCAGCGCGATCGGCAGGATGACCAGCAGCGAGATAGTCTCGCGGCCGAAGAAGCGCGTTTGCGAGACGGCGGCGGCGCACAGCGTACCGAGCACCAGCGCGATCGTCGTCGAGATGGCGGCGACACGCACCGACAGCGACAGCGCCTGCCAGACATCCGGCCGGTTCCAGGTGACGGCGAACCATTGCAAGGTGAGCCCCGGCGGCGGCCAGACGAAGCTCTTCTCTTCGGTGGTGAAGGCGTAGACGAAGATCAAGAGGATCGGCAGATGCAGGAAGAGCAGGCCGCAGGCAGCGGCAATCTTCAGGCCGAGCGGCGCGGATTGGCCACGGTCAGAGCGCATCGAAAGCCCCCATGCGCTTGGCGCCCCAGAGGTAGAAACCCATGATGACGATGGGCACCACGGTGAAGGCGGCGGCCAAAGGAATGTTGCCGGCCGTGCCCTGCTGCGAATAGACGGCCTGGCCGATGAACAGCCGCGAGGTGCCGATGATCTGCGGGATGATGTAGTCGCCCAATGTCAGCGAGAAGGTGAAGATCGAGCCGGCGACGATGCCTGGCAGCGCCAGCGGAAACAGCACGTTGCGGAAGGTCTGACCGGGCGAGGCGCCGAGGTCGGACGAGGCCTCGACCAGATTGCCCGGCACGCGTTCCAGCGCTGCCTGCACCGGCAGGATCATGAAGGGCAGCCAGACATAGACGAAGACGATGAAGGTGCCGGTGAAGGAGACCGACAGCGAGTTGCCGCCGACGATCGGCAGCGACAGCCAGGCGTCGAGCAGCCAGAGAAGGTGCAGCTTGGCGAGCAGCCAGGTGAGGATGCCTTCCTTGGCCAGGATCAGCTTCCAGGCATAGATCTTGACCAGGTAGCTCGACCACAGCGGCAGCATGACGCCGAGATAGAACAGCGCCTTCCAGCGGCCGCGCGCATAACGCGCCGCGTAATAGGCGATGGGGAACGCGACGATCGCCGAGGCGAGCGTGACGAGCGCCGCCATCGTCACCGTGCGCAGGATGATGTCGAGATTGGCGGCCTGGAACAGGTCGCCATAGGTCTTCAGCGTGAACTCGCGGTTGATGAGGCCGGAGAACTCGTCGATCGAAAAGAAGCTTTGAGCCAACAGGGCGAACAGCGAGCCGATATAGACGATGCCGAGCCACAGCACCGGCGGCAGAAGCATCAGGAGGAGCAGGAGTTTCGGCCGGCGCCAGAACAGGTCGGAGAGCGCGCCGCGCATGCCGCCGCTGCCGGGCAGGATGGCGGGGGCTGTGGCGCTTGGCATGGTGGCGTCGACGCTCATACCGCCTCGTCCATCAGATGCAGGCTGTCGCGGTTGAAGGTGAGCATCACCGCCTCGCCTTCCGCCGGCAGCGCGGTACCCGCCGGCACCATGGCGTGGAGCCGCAACCCATCGGCGTCGAGCGCCAGCCTTGTCGTGGCGCCGAGATAATTGGTTCCAACGAGCGTCGCCGCAACGCCGTCGCCGCTCGTTGCGTTTGAAACACGAATGGATTCAGGGCGCAAACTCCCCCAGCGATGCTGGCCCGAATAGCGCTGGACGAAATCCGGCGGCAGTACGTTGGACGAGCCGACGAAATCGGCGACGAAGCGCGTCTTCGGCCGCTGGTAGATATCCTCCGGCGTGCCGATCTGCATGATCCTGCCGTCATTGAAGACGGCGACGCGGTCGGCCATCGACAGCGCTTCGCCCTGGTCGTGGGTGACGAACACGAAGGTGATGCCGAGCGCCTTCTGCAGCGACTTCAATTCTTCCTGCATGTTCTCGCGCAGCTTGAGATCGAGCGCGCCGAGCGGCTCGTCGAGCAACAGCACCTTGGGCTGGTTGACCAGAGCACGGGCAAGCGCGACGCGCTGGCGCTGACCGCCCGAAAGCTGGCCCGGACGGCGCGCGCCATAGCCAGGCAGGCGCACCAGCGACAGCGCTTCTTCCGCCGCCTTCAAGCGCTCGGCCTTGCCGACGCCCTTGACCATCAGGCCATAAGCGACGTTGTCGAGGACATTGAGATGCGGAAACAGCGCGTAGTCCTGGAACACGGTGTTGACGTTGCGGCGATAGGGCGGAACGCCTTCGGCGCGCTCGCCGAAGATCGAGATCGATCCGGCCGTCGGCTGCTCGAAACCGGCGATCAGGCGCAGGCATGTCGTCTTGCCGGATCCCGACGGTCCGAGCATGGCGAAAAACTCACCGGGCGCGATGTCGAGATCGACCGCGTCGACGGCGCGCACGCTGCCGAAATGGCGCGAGACTTGTTTGAAGGAGACGGCAGAGGTCATGAGCCTGTCAGTTCAGTTGCCGGTTGATGTGTTGATGTCGCGCGAGGCCCTACCTTCCCCGCTGTTGGAAGGTTGCGGCAAAGCATC
>JAEKLU010000191.1 GCA_019509685.1 Mesorhizobium sp.
GCCCCTCACCTGCCTGCCGGCATCCTCTCCCCGTAAACGGGGCGAGGACAGCTGGCCCCCCGCCGCCGCGCCATTCCTCGGCTTCGCACGCCTATTGCGCCGCCACGCATTCCCCATCGCGCCAGAACAAGTCACCGGTTTCATGCAGGCGGTCACTCTGCTCGGCCCCCGCTCGATGAACGACATCCGCGAAGCCGCACTCGCAACACTCGCCCCCTCGCCCGACCGCCGCAGCGAATTCGAAGCGCATTTCCACGCCCATTTCTACGGCGACGCAAAACCTTCGATCGAAGGCGAGGAGAACGACGAAACCCGCATCAAGGACGATCGCGGCACGCGCGAGGAAGAAAACCAGATTGCCCGCAAGGAAAAAGGTGGCGAACTGTCCTCGGTGCTCGAACAGCTGAGCAGCCGCGATTTCCAGCGTGATCCCGATGGCCTTGGCTCGTTCCGCCGCAAGCTCGCCGGCTCCCTGCCCGCCCGCCGCTCGTTCCGCACAGTCCGTACCCGCTCGCGAGGCACCCTCGATCTGCGCCGCTCGCTCAGCGAAATCGTCAGCGCCGATGGCGACATCCCCTCGCCGCTGCTGCGCCGCCGCCAGACCGTGTCGCGAAAACTGCTCCTGCTGATCGATGTTTCCGGCTCGATGAAGCTGCACACCGCCGATTACCTCAAGCTGGCGCACGCGGCCGTGCAGGGCGCGGACCACGCCGAAGTCTTCACCTTCGGCACGCGCCTCACCCGCGTCACCTCGGCGCTGCGCATCCGCGACCGCGAGCAGGCGCTCGCCCGCGCCGCAGCACTCGTCGATGATTGGGACGGCGGTACCCGCATGGGCCCGTCGCTGCTCGCCTTCCTCTCGGTGCCGCGCTTTTCATCCTTCGCCCGCGGTGCTGCGGTCGTCATCCTGTCGGATGCGCTGGAGCGCGGTGACCATGCCGCGCTGGAAACAGCGATCCGCCGGCTGAGTGCCCGCGCCTTCCGGCTTTCGCTGGCAACACCGCTCGCGGGCGATCCGCGCTTCCACCCGGTGACGGCAGCGCTGCGCGCCATCCTGCCGGTGCTAGACGATCTGGTCGACGGCTCCTCGCTCGCGAGCCTCACTGATTTCATCCTGTCGCTCGCCTGCCCTGCTCCGGCGGCGGCGGCAATCTGGAAAAGGGTATCGTGATGCAGAAAGCCATCGACGCGCATTTCCACATCTGGCGCCAAAAGGATCAGCCCTGGCTGGTGGGCCCGATGGTGCCGCGCATCTTCGGCCCCTACGAACCGATCCGCCGTGACTACCCGATCACGGAATTCCTCGATGACCAGAAAGGCTCGGGCGTCGAGAAAGCCGTCTATGTCCAGACCAACTGGGCGAAGGAGGACTTCGAGAATGAAGTCGCCTTCCTGCAGCAAACATCAGACGAAACCGGCTGGCCGCACGCCATCGTCGGCTATGCCGACATGACGGTGGACGATGTCAGGCCGCAGATCGACCGGCTGATGAAATACAAGCTGCTGCGTGGCGTGCGCATGCAACTGCATTGGCACGAGACACCCGCCTTCCGCTTCGCCGCCTTGGCCGATCAGGTCATCGACCCCAAGGTTCGCGCCAATGTGGCGAGGCTGAAGGACTATGGCCTGTCATTCGACCTGCAGCTCTTCCCGGCACAGATGAAGGACGGGCTGACTTTGGTCGGCGAAAATCCGAAAACGAATTTCATCCTCACCCATGCCGGCATGCTGACCGGCATGGAACCGGAAACCGCCGAGGCCTGGAAGGCCGGCCTGCGCACGCTCGCCGCAGCGCCCAATTTCTACGCCAAGCTGTCGGGGCTCGGCACTTTCGAGCATCGTAACGATCCGACGCTGATCGCCTACATCGTCGACAACGCGATCGAAATCCTCGGTGCGAACCGGCTGATGTTTGGCTCCAACTTCCCGATCGAAAAGCTGTGGACCAGCCACGCCGAACTCATCAAGGCGCATCGAACTGCGGTGGGCAAGCATGGGCCGACGGCAGCGGCGGATATCTTCTGGAACACGGCGGAGAAGGTATACCGGCCAGTGTAGCGCATTCTTCCCCTTCTCCCCTTGTGGGAGAAGGTGGATCGGCGCGATAGCGCCGAGACGGATGAGGGGTGCTCCAGGGAATGCCAGCGTCTCACTCCGCTGGAACCCACCCCTCATCCGTCGCCTGCGGCGACACCTTCTCCACAAGGGGAGAAGGGAGAGGCGCCGGCCGCTCACCTCACCTCGAATTGCGGATCGACCGGGATCTGCATCGCGGTGACCAGATGATTGGTCTGACCGGCCAAGCCGATGATCGACACCAGCTCGCCATGCTGCGCGTCGGTCATGCCCTTGGCGCGCGCGGCGGCCGTGTGCGAGTGAATGCAATAGGAACAGCCATTGGCGACCGACACCGCGATGTAGATCATTTCCTTGGTCAGCGGATCGATGGCGCTGTCGGCCACCATCACCGCCTTGAGTTGCTCCCACACCCGTTTCAGCGATGCCGGATCGTTGGCCAACCCGCGCCAGAAATTGTTGACGAAGTCGGATTTGCGCGTCGCGCGGATGTCGTCGAACACGGCCTTCACCGCCGGGATTTTTTCGACCTCGGCGTCGCTGAGAAGTCTTGTGGTGGCCATGGCGTTTCCTTTCGTTTTCGGTGCCAGGTAACTGGAATCGGAAGCTCAATAGCCTCCAGCAACCCATTCACTTGATTGGCACATTTGACTTTCCGCGTAGTAGGCGGCACCGCCAGGATGTGTCGAGATTCAGGTCAGGCCGCGTCGAAAATGGTGGGCTCCGAGAACCGGAGCGGAGCGTACTAAAGGTACGTGAGCACCGGAAGCGCAGGAGCGCGCCATTTGCAGGCCGGCCTCACCTGAATATCGGCACATCCTAATGCACGGCCGCGTACATAATCTTCTCCTCCGTGGCCTCGGCCGGTGAAAACTCCTCGACGATACGCCCCTGCCGGCACACGAGAATCCGATCGGACAGGTTCATGATCTCCGGCAGGTAGGACGAGATGACGACGACAGCCAGGCCCTCGTCGGCCAGCCGGTTGATGATCTGATGGATTTCGGCGATGGCGCCGACATCGACGCCGCGCGTCGGCTCGTCGAAGATGACGATGCGCGGCTGCTGCACCAGGCCCTTGCCGATCACCACCTTCTGCTGATTGCCGCCGGAAAGCTCGACCACGCGCGCATTGTCGTTGATCGCCTTGATGTTGAGCGTCTTCGTCCATTCGGCCGAGAGCTGGCGCATTTCCTGCTGGTTGATCACCCAGGCCTTGTCGCGCCCCGCCGCCAGCAAGCCGCCGAACAGGTTCTCGGCGACGCTCATGGTTTCGAAAATGCCCTCGCTCTTGCGGTCTTCGGTGACATAGACGATGCCATCGGCCACTGCTTGGCTCGGCACCAGGTAACGCACCGGTCTGTCGTCGAGTTCGATCGCGCCGCCGCGCAGGAAATCGCGTTTGTAGATGCCGGAGACGATCTTGAAGGTCTCGGTACGACCCGACCCGATCAGCCCGAACACGCCGGTGATCTGGCCCTCGAAGATCGAGAAGGAGGTGTTGCGCACGACATTGCTCATCGAAATGTCCTGCACCGACAGCACTTTCTTGCCCGCCTTGCGCAATTTCGCCTCGTCGCGCTGGCGATAGATCTGCCCCGACAGCGAACGGCCGACCATCGCCGACACGATTTTGTCGCGATCGAAAGCCGATGTGTCGTCGGTCACCACCAGCTCGCCGTCGCGCAGGATGGTAATGCGATCGGCGATCAGCAGTGCCTCTTCCAACGCATGGCTGATAAAGACGATGGAAACGCCACGCGTCTTCAGCCGGCGGATCAGCGCGAAGAAGTGGCGCTTCTCCTCAGGCGTCAGCGTCGCGGTCGGCTCGTCGAAGATGATGATATTCAGCGACTGCAGGAATTGCTGCGCCGAAATGTAGGTGCCGCGCAGCCGGTTGAGGAATTTCTCGGTGCCGAGATAAAGGTTCTGCGCCACCGTCATCGACGGCACCAGGCTGGTCTCCTGGAACACCATGGCGATGCCGGCCTCAAGGGCGGCATGCGGCGAAGCGTAGGCGATCTCGCGCCCCTTGTGGAACATCTTGCCGGAGGTGGCGTCGACAACGCCGGCGATGATCTTGGTCAGCGTCGACTTGCCGGCGCCGTTCTCACCGAGCAGCGCGTGGATCTCGCCCTTCCTGAGATCGAAGCTGACATTCCTCACCGCCGGCACACCGCGATAAGTCTTGGTGACGTTTTCCAGGCGAACGATCGGCTCCATCAGAAACCTCCCGTGTCGACAGCCAGCACGCAGTCGCCGCCTTTCGAGGCGATGAACAGGCGGCCGTCCTTTTCGGCCACGCTGCAGATGCCATGCCGCGTGCCGTTGGCCCGGCTGTGCAGGCTGAACTGCGGCCGCATGTCCTTGTCGAGCTTGGCCACCAGCCCATAGGAGCGGCTGGGCGACCACGGCTTGTGGATGCCCATGGTACGGATGCCGCCGCATTGCAGTGGTTCCAGGAAGCTGCGGTTGGAGGCCAGCGCCGGCGCGATCCAGTAGGCCGACGGCACCTGGTCGATCATGTCTTGCCGGTAGTGCGTTTCCTGCAGCACGAATTCGATCAGCCGGTTGCGCGGCGCAAACAGCGTCAGCCATGCGCCGTCGTCGCTGGCCGGCGATAGCCGCGCGGGATAGCCGGGCAAATGCGCCAGCACCGTCGAGCGGTTGCCCGTCGCGCTATCGAAGCGGATAAGCTGATGGCGCCAGCTTTCGCTGACCAGCACATCGGCGCCAATAGGGTGAAGGCTATACGGAAAGGCGATATCTCCAGCCACCTTGCGGAAGTCGCCGCCTGCCCGGTCGCGCTTCCAAAGCGAACCGGACGCGCCCTTCTTCATCAGGTCGGCTGCCCATTGCGATGGCGCATGCTCGGCCGATCCATTGGCCAGCCACAACGTGCCGTCTTTGGGATAGGCAAGCGCCGTGATGCAGCGGATATCGGCCGGCAGCGAAATCTCCTCGCCGCCAATCAGCAGCTTGCCGGTTTCGAGCGCCACGGTGAGTTCTCCGGTCGGCGACAGCGCGAGCGCACTGATCGTCGCCGGCAGAGTTTCGACCACCGTCGGCTCGCCTTTCGCGACAACCGCAAACACCGTATTGCCGCTCGAGGCAAGCAGCCTCTCGCCATTGACCAGCAGATTGTCCGGCTCGGTCATTTGGCCAAATGCCGGCGCATCATCAAGCCGCGTGTTGGGCCGGAAGGCGCCGTCGAGCGGCGGAATGGTCACCGCCTTGCCACGGAAGAGATCAAGCACCGGATCGAGGATCATGATGTCGCTCCCCAATAGGAAGCAGGGCTGGTCCAGTT
>JAEKLU010000192.1 GCA_019509685.1 Mesorhizobium sp.
TGACGCCGACCGCCTTATAGCCGGCAAAGTCCTTGTCGGAGACGCCACCCACCGCGCCGATCAGCGTCGTTGCCGGCAGCACGGCGCGAATGGCCGCGATGCCGCTCGATCCGAGAACGCTTGCCGGGAAGAATTTCAGCGCCGAGGCGCCCAGCCGGATCGCCTGGAACGCCTCGGTGGGCGTGAACACGCCGGGCATGGTGACCATGCCATGATGCATCGCCCGGCCCATGACGTCGGCGTCGATGTTGGGGCTGACCAGCAGGCGTCCACCGGCCTTGTGCAAAGCGTCGACATCGGCCGCCGTCAGCACCGTACCGGCGCCGACCAGCGCGGTCTTGGGGAGCGCCTCGACGATGCCGGCTATCGAGGAAAACGGTTCCGGCGAATTGAGCGGCACTTCGATCGCCTCGATGCCGGCATCGTAAAGCGCATGACCAATCGCCACCGCTTCGGTGGGCTTCAGTCCGCGCAGGATGGCGACGAGGCCGCGCTTCAATTTCGGGAAAGGTGCAGTCTGCGTCATGCCGCGGCTCCAATCATGCCGTTCTCGCGCGCTGCCTCGACGAGACCGGCGCGCACCGCTTCATCGGCGTCGACCGTGCGGAAAGCAAGGCCGGCGAGGCCGAGCGCTTCGCCATAAAGGGTCGCCAACGCGCCCGAAGCGATCAGCACCAGAGGCTCATCACTTACGCCATAGCGGCGCTTCGCCGAAGCGATTTCGCCGCCGATCAGGAGCCCTGACAGGCATGCTGCTGCATCCTCGGCCTTCAGGTCCTGCAAGAGACCGGCGGCGCGGATGGCAAACAGTTTCGAGGTGACATCGCCGCCCTCGCCCAGTGCTTGGCTGCACCATTGCCGGAAGAACGGGCTGTCGGCCGTGACGGTCGCCGGATGTTCGCCGAGCGAATGTTTCAGGATCGAATGCGTGGAAAGCACCGAGAACAGCTCGCCGGTCGGCCAGGTGCCGAAACCCTCGACCGCGCCGTTCTCGACCGCGACCCATTTCGAATGCGTGCCCGGCATGCAGACGAGATGACGTCCCTTAGCCGGCAAACCGGCGCCAGCGAGCTGCGTTTCCTCGCCACGCATGACATCCGGCGCGTCGGCAAGGCGCTGGGCAAGGCCCGGCACGATGCGGATGTCCCGGCTCGAGCCTTCGATGCGGGCGGCGCCGCGCAAAATGGCGCCGATCGGCGCCGGCACGGTGACGTAAGACGCTTCGATCCAGCCCTGGCGGGAGCCGGCCATGCCGCAGATGATCACCGGCAGCGCGTCCGGCGCGCCCATGGCGGCCAAATGGCCCTCCAGCACGTTCGAAAACCCTTTTTCGCGCGCGGTGATCAGGCCGTCGTCGCCGCGGCGTTCGGCCAGCAACTTGCCGGCGCCGTCGAGCAGCCATGCCCTGAGCCGCGTCGTGCCCCAGTCGAGCGCGGCAACCGCAGGGGCGCCGCTCACAGGAAACCTCCGTCGACGATCAGCATCTGGGCGGTGAGCATGCGCGAGGCGTCCGAGGCCAGGAACAGCACCGTGCCCACCATATCGTCTGGCTGCATGACGTCCTTGATGCACTGTTTGGCGACATGGGCGGCGAGGCCCTGGTCGGTCACCCAGAGCTCGCGCTGGCGGTCGGTGATGACCCAACCGGGCGCTACCGCGTTGACGCGGATACGGTCGGCGCCGAGTTTGCCGGCAAGGCCTTTCGTGAGGCCAAGGATACCGGCCTTGGCGGCGGTATAGGCCGGCATATCAGGGTGGTTGATCAGATAGGAGGTGGAGGTGAAGTTGATGATCGAGCCGCCGCCGGCGCGCTTCATGCCGGGCGCCACGGCCTGCGCGGTGAAGAAATGCGGTCGCAAATTGATCGCCAGACTGTTGTCCCAATACTCGACCGTGACGTCTTCCACGGCATGGCGGTCGTCGAGCGCGGCATTGTTGATCAGCACGGTCACATCGCCATGCGCTTGCGCCGCCTTGGCGACAGCAGCACGCAGTGCCTCGATGTCGCGAAGATCAGCCTTGAGGTAGAGCGGACGCCGGCCAAGCTCTTTTTCAAGGCGGTCGGCAAGGGCGGTGCTCGGCTGCTCGGCGATGTCGATGAAAGCGACCTTGGCGCCCTGGCGCAGCAAGCCTTCCGTCAACGCGGCGCCGATGCCGGAACCGCCACCGGTGATAAGCACCGAGGCGCCGTCGAGGTCGGCAAAACGCGCCGATGGCATCATCTTCTCTTTCTCCCTGCCTTAGAGCATTTCACCGTTTCACAGAAACGGCGAACCGCTCTATCTCCTTGTTTTCACGCAATTCCGGACGGAAAACCGATCACACTTTTCCTGGAATTGCTCTAGTCGGCGCGCATCCTAGCCAGGCAAAGCGCGAGGGCAAGGGGAGAAACGCGGGATTTCCGACATTATGTCCGACAAATGATCGGTGCCGCCAAAGCGGCGCCGGCAGGTCGGCCGACCCTCGACAGCGCGATCAGATCGCCTTGGCGTGCAGCGCGCCGCGATAGGAATCGCGCAGGTAGCCGAGCGTGGCGTCGGCATCGACCGGCTTGCCGAACAGATAGCCCTGCCCGCCGGCGCAGCCGAACTGGACCAGGCGGTCGGCCTGGGCCTCATCCTCGATGCCTTCGGCGACGACATCCATGCCGAGCCCCTCGCACATGGCCAGGATGGCGCGGATGATGTGTTCCGACGGCCGGTCGTCAAGGATAGAGGAGACGAAGGCCCGATCGATCTTGAGCTTGTCGAAATGGAATTCGCGAAGACGGCCGAGCGAAGACTGTCCAGTGCCGAAATCGTCGAGCGAAACGCGGATGCCGACGCGGCGCAGATCCTCGACGATCTTCTCGGCCGAGGCCGGATCGTTCATCAGGCCGGTCTCGGTGATCTCGATCTCCAGCCGGCGCGGATCGAAACCGGTGCGGTCGAGAATCGCCAATATATGTAGGCCGGTGTTCTGGTCGACGAGCTGCGAAGGCGACAGGTTGAAGGACAGGAACAGCTCCTTCGGCCAGCTGCGCGCCGCTTCGGTGGCCTTGCGCAGCACCAGCTGCGACAACGGGCCGATGATGCCGCGTTCCTCGGCGATCGGGATGAAGACGGATGGCGGCACGACGCCGAGATCGCGGTCGGTCCAGCGCGCCAGCGTCTCGAAGCCGATGGTGCGGCGGCTGTTCAAATCGACGATGGGCTGGAAATGCGGCTCGACCTCGCCGGCCGAGACGGCGCGGCGCAGCGCCTGCTCGATGCGGGTGACGCGCTTGGCAGCTTCCTCCATCTCGCGGGTGTAGACAACGACGCGGCCGCGGCCCGAACGCTTGGCGTGGTAGAGCGCGGTTTCGGCCTTGTTGATGAGGATCTCGGTGGTCTCGTCGCCGGAATAAAACAGCGAGCAGCCAACCGAGGCGGAAAGCCTGGCGGTACGCTCGCCGACATCGTAAGGCGCCGACAGGATCTCGATCAGCATGCGTGATTTCTCGGCCGCCTGATCTTCGGAGAACACCATCGGGTACAGGAAGGCGAATTCGTCGGCGCCGATGCGGCAGACGGTGGAGTGGCCGTCCATCGAGGCGCGCAGCCGCATCGCCACCTGGATCAGGATGTCGTCGCCCGCCTTGTGGCCGAAGAGGTCGTTGATCGGCTTGAAGCCGTCGAGGTCGAGGATGCCGACCGTGAAGGGCGCGGGATCGTCGGCGCGATCGCTGATCAGGCGATCGACCTTGTCGTAGAAGCGACGATGGTTGCCAAGTCCGGTCAACGAATCGGTGAAGGCCAGATCCGTATTTTCCTTGCCTGGCTGCCCAGTGCCAAACGTCGTTTGCATCATGTCCCTGTCTGATGTCGGTATTTGCGGTCAGACTGGCAGCAAAGCGTTTAGGAAACGTATCGGAAAATCGATTTTTCCATGATCGGATGATCGGAACGGCTATGCGCCCGGTAGAAGCGGCTTCATCTTCACGCAAGATGGCAGATCGCTATTGATACTCGATTATACGCAACTTCTAATGTGCGAAACGCTTTGTTTGCCAATCACAAATATGTTCCAGACCGGAAAATGAATAACCAGTTCGGGGCCGGGTATGAGTGTGATGGCGATCGAGAAAAAGATACTGAACGCGGCGCACGACCGGGCCGTGTTTCAACGCCGCATCCGGGTTCTCTCCGAACATATCGGCGCCGTGCTGGGCGCCGAGGGCACCGTTCTCGACCTCGGCTGCGGAGATGGTTCCCTCGCGAAGGCGGTGATGGACAGGAAACCAGGGCTGAATTTTCGCGGGATCGATGTTTTTCTCCGTCCGCGCACAGCCATCCCCGTGGAGATTTTCGACGGCACGACGATACCGGCGGCT
>JAEKLU010000193.1 GCA_019509685.1 Mesorhizobium sp.
CGATCCACGGCATCACCAGCGGGTTCTTGTCCCAAAACTGGTCAATTCGGATGGGGTCCTGTGGCATGGCTCTAACGATCCGTAGGCCACGATTGACCCGAGGCCACCATGCGCGACGGTGATTTGTGAGACCAATCACAAGCGCGGCACTATCGCGGCCAAGCGAATTTTGTCACGATTCGCTGGGTACCATTTTGGGTTGCCGGAAATTTCAAACTGACCCACTACCCAGCGCTTTGCTTTCGCGCTGCTGGCGTCCCTGATGCTTTTCTGCAACCATATCGACGATATATCTCTGCCACCAACGAATGCCGACCGGATTGATGCTGCCATCTCTTTCGCCTGCCGACGAAAAACTGCTGCTCCGTTTTGCCGATCCTGATGCCTGGCCGGTTTCGGGCAAGACGCTTTCGGCAAACGGCTTGTCGGCGCTGCTCGCCAATGCGGAATTCCACGGCGTGCTTCCGATCATGCTGCGCAAGCTCAGGGAGCTTGGCGACGCCAGCCTGCCGAAGGACGCCGCCTTGCGGCAGAAGCTCGGCGAATTGCGCGACCAGGCGACGATGGCGACCGGGCAGTCGATGCTGCTGCAGTATCATGGCGACCGCATCATGAAGGCGCTGGCGGCAAAGAACGTCCCGGCCCGGATCGTCAAGGGACCGGTGTTCGCGCGCAAGCTCTATCGCCAGCTTGCCGACCGACCGTTCACCGACATCGACATCCTTGTCGAGCCCGCCAGCATTGCCGAGGCCAACAGGACCATTGCCGAATGCGGCTTCGAGCTCGGCAGCGACGAGGCTCAATCGCACGAGCTGCAGGAGTTCAAATGGCTGGAGAAAGAGAACTCCAGCCTGCTGATCGAGCTGCACGGCAATCTGGTGCACGACACCGGCATGCGGCGCCGGCTTTCGCTCGGCTTCCGTGAATTGCAGGCGATCGACGGCGGCCAGACCGACACGCCGGCGGCGCTGCTCACCATCGCCATCGTCCACGCCGCCGGCGGCCACAAGTTCCATCGGCTGCAATTGTGCGTCGACGTGCTGCAGGGGGTGCGCGCGCTGAATTCGCCGGAAGAGGAAACGCGCCTGCTCGAGGCCGCCCGGATGACTGGCATCGAACTCGAGCTGGCGACTGTCCTCAACGTAACCGGACGCCTGTTCGGCGCGCCGCTCGCGATCGAGCTCGCCAACCGCATCAAGCCGGACCTTTCGATACGGCTCGCCAAATGGCTGATCACCGGCAACATGCTGCTGCGCGTCAACTCGCGCGACAAGATGCGCTCGCGCCTGAGCCGCGACGCCTTCCGCTGGGTGCAGCGGCTTGCCCGGCAAAGACCGTATCCGGCCTGAGCGCGGAATGGACAACACGCTCTCGGCCGTTTTCGTCACCGAGGTTTCCTCCGTTACCGCCCCCATGCTGGCAAGCTGGGTAAACAAGGGCCATCGCATTGCGGCAATCGTCGTGCCTGGCCCACGTGCTGGCAAACACCGCAGTTTCAGCACCTCGCGCCGCCGCTTGCGCCGAAGGCTTGCACTGAGGTCTCAGCTTCGGCGCGCGATGCCGAGGCTGGTCGAGCTCGGCCCGTCCGACGACTGGGATGCGATCCGGCAGCAAATCGGCACATCCGGCGCCGATCTGCTGGTCTGTTTCGGGTACGGCAAACTAATCCCGCAAACCGTTCTGGAGTTGTTTCCCCAAGGCGGCCTCAACCTCCATCCCGCGCTTTTGCCGCACTATCGCGGCCCTCATCCGATACATCGGCTGGTTATCGACCGGATGCATGATGCCCATGGCGGCGTGACCCTGCACAAGATGACTGCCGGCTTCGATGAAGGCGATATCATCGCGCAGGTGGGATTTACCGCGGAAGACTGGCATTCGGCGGACTCGGTCAAGCAGGCCTTGACCGATGCGATGGCCGTGCTGGTGGCGGAAGCCATTCCTGAGTTCTGCCACGGCGAACTAGCCGGGGCGCCACAGCCGGACGGAACGTATGTCTGGGCGCGTCTCAGGCGCGATCCGCTGATCGTCGGCTTGCAAACTTCGAGCGAGCATGTTGCCCGCTTGTGCCGCGTTGTCGGATCGAGCGTTTCGGTCAATGTCCTCATAAAAGGTGAGCCGGTCCGGTTGGCTCAGCCTGTGCGACGTCTGGGCCCGCCGACCGGCCAAGCGTCGAAACGCCGATGGGGACTGGTGGAATTCGACTGCGCCGACGCGCGCGTCATCCATCTCGCCTATGGCAGGCTTTCCCGGCTGTTGTTGCGATGGCAGCCGAGACGCCGCCGGACTGGGCAAGAGCCACGATCTTTCGACATCAAGCGTTTTGGCATGACTGACTGACCGTGGGCCTCAGACTGGCAGCGCTTGCCGGATCAGCCCGGCCGCGTCCGCCGGTCTTTTGCCGACTTCCAGCGTGAAGGTCGGGATCGTCTTCACCAGGGCCGCGATCGTCGCCATCCGCCGTTTCTGCAGCGGCAAGAGACCGGTCATGCCGGTCCGCACATTGTCGGCGGCCAAAGCCACCATGGCGTCCGTCCTGGCCAGAGGCAGCAGCCGGGTCTCGCCATCTGCCGAGCGTGCAAGATGCAGGACCGCCGCAACCGGCCTGGCGCGAACATCCTCGACGCGGATGATCTCGCCGAGGCGTTCCAGCGAAACGGCCTGTTCGTCCTCGACGTTCCACGTATTGCCAAGACAGGGCGAGACGAAGGGCAGCATCGCCGCGGTGTTGCGGTGGATCTTCACCTGGCGCGGCATGCCCCAGGCCGTCACGCCTCCCGGCGCCGCGGCGAGGATCATGACATCGTCGGAGCAGAGGCCGAAGCCTTGCGATGCCAGCGCCAGCGATGTCGTCGACTTGCCCGTGCCGCTCGGCGCGTGGATCAGCACGAGCGCGTCGCTGTCGGGTAGCGTCAGGCCGGCCGTGTGCAGCATATGCTGTCCGCCGGCGTCGAGTGCTGCGTCGATCACCATCATCAGCAGCGTCCACTTGATCTTGCTGTCGGGATGAACGCGGATTTCGGCCCAACGCTCCTCATCATGGATCGACACCGTCTGCAGGCCGGGAAAGATCAGGTGAAAGACGGCGCCGGCGTCGATCATCCGGCAATGGCCGTCGACCGGCACCTCGCCGTCGAAAGCGAGCTTCCCTTCGGGGCTCTCCTGCAGCTCCGATGTCTCGACGATGTTGACGCGAAAACCGGGCTCGACGGCTTCGCTGATGCGCAAGGAGCCGAGCGTCAGGTCGAAGCTCGGCCACAGATCGGCGCGCGCGGCGGTTACGCTGATGACCTGGCCCTTGAGGTCGTAGCTGAAGGTCTGATCGGTCAAGCGGCTGGCGCCTTTGCGCTGGATGGGTGGCGGTAGATTTCCACCATGCCGGGCTGGCTGGCGCTCACCACCGGCTTGCCGTCGAGACAGACCCAGCAATGCGCCGACAGGCGCGGTTCATGCATCGATTTCGCATCGACACCGAAATGCAGATCGGGATCGAGACCGGCCATACGCAGGAAACGAAAACCGAGCAGGCCTTCCCTGAGACACCGGCGGTCGCGCATGAACCAGGGGCGCCGCACCGTCCGGTTGACGCGGTGCACGATGTAGGTCCAGGGCAAGTCGCGATAGGGCGTCGGCAATTGCAGCGGCGCCAGTTTCAACACGCCTTCGAAATCGCGCCGACCGACAAAGGCCGGCATCAGCCGCGCGCTGAGCCACAGATGAGCGCGAAACAGCGCGCGCAGAACCGGCCCGTCAGCCATTATGCGCCCGGATCGGCGAGAATGCCTTCCGCCACCAGTTCGGCGGCAAGTGCGGCCATGTCCTGGTCGAGCGTCGCCTTGTCGATTTCGAATTCATTCGACAGCAGGCCGACGATCTGGTCGAGGCTGCGCGCGCCGTCGACCTTGTCGA
>JAEKLU010000267.1 GCA_019509685.1 Mesorhizobium sp.
GCGACTGCCCCAGCGCCGACAACGGCGGCCATGCCGGTGGCTACATAGAGGAAATCGCGACGGTTGGGATCGTGGATGTCGGTTGCGCTCACGGGTGCCTGATCCTTTCGCCTCTTCCTTACCGGAGGCCGAGCCTTGTCCCCGCTCAATCGCACCTGCCCGACAGCGCATGGCGAACAGGCTAGCGAATTCCTCCGGCATTTGGAGTTCGGTTTATGCGTGAAGCCCGTTTTTGTCCAGCGGGGTCAAGCCACAAGGGCAGATTGTCGCGGGGCTTTCGAGCTGTCACAGCCGGCGCGTCCCCGGCGGCCTACTCGAGAACGCCAAACAGCCGAAAATCCGCAGGGGAATCGGGCCCGTGTTCGCCTCGACAGGCGCCGCTGGCCCGGTCTATTCTTTGGCCATGGTTCACATCATCGATCGCGAGACTTGGACCAGGTCGCCCGACCGCTGGCAGGGCGAGCTGCAATGCGGCCAGTTTGGCGCCAATTCCTGCCTGATTTTCAATTACCAGCCGAAGAGCGGCGCCGGCCCGCGCCTGCACAAGCATCCCTATGCGGAAATCTTCGTCATCCGCTCCGGCACCGGCCTGTTCACCGTCGGCGACCAGGAAATAACCGCAACCGCCGGCCAGATCATCATCGTGCCGCCCGACACGCCGCACAAATTCGTCAATCTCGGCCCCGGTCCGCTCGAAAGCACCGACATCCACGAGAACGGCCACTTCATCACCGAGTGGCTGGAATAGACCATGATCCCGAACCGGAGGTCAGCGTAGCAAAAGTGGGAACCGGTTTTCGGGAAAGATCATGGTCAAGCAAAAGAGCGCTCAGCTGGCGCCAAGCCTGACCAGCACAGCCCTCGGGATATCGTATTCGCGGATCACCGCATCGTGCTTGCGCAACCCGCAAAGCTCGCGCTGGATGAAATAGGCGTGGACGGCCGCGGCGGCCTCCTTGAGAAGCCTGGGACGCAGTTCCCCGTCGCCATTGTCGCGCAACCTGGCCAGCGTTTCCTCGACACGCTGTCCGGCGCGGCCGAGTGCGGCCGCTTTCTCGGCCAGGATTTCGTGGCCAAGCGCGTCGAAGGCCGCTTCCGCGGCAGCGCCGGCAAGATGAGATGGCGGACGCAACGACATTTCAGCTCCCCTTCCCGAACACCATGCGGTGAGTGACGAATTCTTCGCCTTCCACGCGCCGAAAGCCAAGCCGTTCATAGAAAACGAAAGCTTCGGGCGGCGCGCGGGTGTTCAACACGGTGAAATAATGGCGTGCCCGATCGATGACGGTCTCGACCAGCATGCGGCCAACTCCGGCGCGGCGGTGAAGCGCGCTGACGAACAGGTGCCGGACCCGGCCCTGGTCCCTGGCTTCGAAATAAGGATCGATATTCAGCCCGCACACGCCGGCGAGCTCTCGGCCTTGCCATGCCCCGAACAACGCCTCGCCCCGTTTCAGGAATTTGTTGCGGCCGCTTGTCCAGCCATCCGCCAGGCGCACCAGCATCGAGTAGCCTTCCAGCCGACTTTCGTCCTTCAAGGCATCGAACGCTCGCGTGGTTGGCCGCAGCCGCTTGATCCTATAACCGATCGCTCGGCCGACCTCGGGGTTGACCTCTGGCGTCCCACCCATGCGCCTACTCCGCCGGCCGCGTCTCTTCGAGCACGCTTTCCTCGTGATAGAGGAAGCCGCCCGACTGCCGCTTCCACAGCCGCGCATAGAGCCCGTCGAGCGCCACCAGCTCGTCATGCGTGCCCTGCTCGACGATGCGGCCGCCATCGAGCACCACCAGCCGGTCGAGCGCGGCAATCGTCGACAGCCGGTGGGCGATGGCGATCACCGTCTTGTTCTCCATCAGCCGCGTCAGATTCTCCTGGATCGCCGCCTCGATATCCGAATCGAGCGCTGACGTCGCCTCGTCGAGAATGAGGATCGGCGCATCCTTGAGGAAGACACGGGCAATCGCCACGCGCTGGCGCTGGCCACCTGAAAGCTTGACACCACGTTCGCCCACAAAAGCCTCGTAGCCGGCGCGTTCGCGATTGTCGCGCAAGCCGAGGATGAACTCATGCGCCTCGGCCTTCTTCGCCGCCGCGATCACCTCCGCATCGGTTGCGTCCGGCATGCCGAGCTTGATGTTGTCGCGCAGCGAGCGGTGGAAGAGCGCGGTGTCCTGGCTGACGACACCGATATTGCCGCGCAGCGAGTTCTGCGTCACATGCGCGATGTCCTGGCCGTCGACCAGGATCTTGCCGCCTTCGAGATCGTAAAGGCGCAGGATCAGATTGGCCAAGGTCGTCTTGCCGGCCCCGGACGGTCCGACCAGCCCGACTTTCTCGCCCGGGCGCACAACGAGGTCGATGCCGTCGAGCACGCCAAAGCCCTTGCCGTAGTGGAAGGTGACGTCCTTGACGTCGATGCGGCCGCCGGCAACCACAAGTTCCTTGGCGCCCGGCGGGTCGGTCAGGCCAAGCGGCTGCGAGATCAGAGCCTTGGAGTTTTCCAACACGCCGAGGTTTCTCAGGATGCCGTTGAGCTGCATCATCAGCCGCCCGAGCAGCATGTTGAGGCGAAGCACCAGGGACAGCGTGAAGGCGACGGCGCCGACCGTGATCGAGCCTTCGACCCACAGATAGATGGCGAAGGCAGCGATTGCCGTGATCATGATGCCGGACAGCGTCGTCAGCGCCATGCGCACGCCGGTCAGCCTGCGCGTGAAAGGCCGCAGCGCGTCGAGATAGATGTCGAAGCCGCTCCTGATGTAGCGGTCGTCGCCATCGGCTGAAAACAGCTTCAGCGTCTGCACATTGGAATAGGAATCGACGATGCGGCCGGTGATCATCGAGCCGGCCTCGGCGGTCGCCTCGGCGTGCTTGCGGATGGCCGGCAGATAGAGCTTGGCCAGCCAGCCGAAGGCGGCGATCCAGATCATCACCAGCACCGCCAGCCTGAGATCCAGGCCGGCGACCAGCGCCAGCGTCGTCACCGTATAGACGACCATGAACCAGACGACCTCGATGAAGCTTTCCATCAGGTCGCCCGTCGCCTGACCCGCTTGCCAGACTTTCGTCGCGATGCGGCCGGCGAAATCGTTCTGGAAGAAGGCGTAGGACTGGCGCGAGACATGCCGGTGCGCCTGCCAGCGCACCAGATTGTAGAAACCGGGCGTGATCGTCTGCTCGTCGACCAGTGCCGAGAGGCCGACGACAATCGTGCGGACGATGAGCACCACGGCGCCCATGAACAGCAGTTCAGGACCGGCCGCGGTCCACAGCGCGTGCCAGCTGCGCTGCCCGGGCAGCTGATCGAGGATATCGACCAGCCGCCCGACGAAATAGAACAGGCCGGCCTCGACCAGCGGCGCGATGCCGCCGATGATCAGCATGGCGAAGAAGGCAAGCTTCGCCTGCCCGACATAGTGCCAGAGGAAGCCGCCGACGCTGGACGGTGGCCGAAGATTCGCCGGCTCGCGGAACGGATAGACCCAGTGTTCGAACCAGCGATAGACGGCCTGCATCATTCCGCGGCTTCACCCTTGGCTATTGCATCGTTGGCGGCCTCCGCCGGCGCGTCGTCGAGCAGGAAGCCTCCCGACTGGCGCTGCCAGAGCTGCGCATAGA
Organism: Mesorhizobium sp.; assembly: GCA_019509685.1. The sequence continues at coordinate 3,620 of JAEKLU010000267.1, forward strand.
GCCCGCCGCTGGCGACGAGTTCCTCATGCGACCCTTCCTCGATGACGCGGCCCTTGTCCATGACGACCAGCCTGTCCATCGCCGCGATGGTCGACAGCCGGTGGGCGATGGCGATGACGGTCTTGCCCTGCATGAGCTTGTAGAGATTCTCCTGGATGGCCGCCTCGGCTTCGGAATCCAGCGCCGAGGTCGCTTCGTCAAGGATAAGGATCGGCGCGTCCTTCAACATAACGCGAGCAATTGCGATGCGTTGCCGCTGGCCGCCGGACAGTTTGACCCCGCGGTCGCCGACATAGGCGTCGAAATTCTTTCGACCCTCGGAATCGGAAAGCTCGGCGATGAAGTCCAGCGCCTCGGCCCGCTTGGCAGCCTCGACCAGCATCTCTTCCGAAGCGTCGGGCCGACCATAGAGGATGTTGTCGCGCACCGAACGGTGCAGCAGCGAGGTGTCCTGCGTCACCATGCCGATCTGCGCGCGCAGCGAATCCTGCTTCACCGAAGCTATCTCCTGGCCGTCGACGAGGATCCTGCCGCTTTCGAGGTCGTAGAAGCGCAGCAGGAGGTTGACCAGCGTCGACTTGCCGGCGCCGGAGCGGCCGACAATGCCGACCTTTTCACCAGGCTTGACGGTGAGCGACAGGTTCTCGATGACGCCCTTCTGCTTGCCGTAATGGAAGCGGATGTCCTCGAAGTGGATCTCGCCTTGGCTGACGGCAATGTCCCGGGCGTCGGGCTTGTCCTCGACAAGGCGCGGCAGCGAGATCGAAGCGATGCCGTCCTGCACCGTGCCGATATTCTCGAACAGGCCCGACATTTCCCACATGATCCACTGCGACATGCCCCACATCCTGAGCACAAGGCTGATGACCACGGCGACGGCACCGATCGTCACCACCTGGCCGAGCCACAGCCACAACGACAGCGCGGTCACTGAGAACAAGAGCAGCGCGTTGAGGATGTAAAGCAGGCCGTAGAGCACCGTCACCAGCCGCATCGACCGGTAGACCGTGTCAAGGAAGCCGGCCATGCCCTCCTTGGCGAAAGTGGCCTCCCGCTTGGCATGACTGAACAGCTTGACCGTCTGGATGTTGGAATAGCTGTCGACGACGCGGCCGGTCATGACCGAGCGCGCATTGGCCTGCTGCTCACCAACCTTGCCCAGCCGGGGAATGAAATAACGCAGCAGTGCGATATAGCCGACCAGCCACACCACGAGTGGCGCCGCCAGCCGCAAGTCCGCCGAGCCGACGATGAACAGCATGCCGAGGAAGTAGACAATGACGTAGTTGAGAACCTCAATTAGCTTGATGACGCAGTCGCGTACGGCGAGCGCTGTCTGCATCAGCTTGGTGGCGATGCGGCCGGCGAACTCATCCTGGTAGAACGCCATCGATTGCTTGAGCAGATAACGGTGCACCTGCCAGCGGATGCGCATGGGATAATTGCCCATCAGCGTCTGCTGGTTGAGCAGCGAATGTAGCCACACCGTGCCCGGCAACGCGAACAGCACGATGAAGGCCATGCCGGCGAGCTTCCAGCTCTCGGTCTGCAGGAAGGTCTCGCGGTTTTGCCGCGACAGCCAGTCGACGATGCTGCCCATGAAGCCGAACATCCACACTTCGGCAATGGCGATCGATGTCATCAGGACCGCGTCCGGAATGATGTATGGCAACGCGCCGCGCGTATAGTGCAAGCAGAACGCGATCAGCGTCTTCGGCGGCTCGACCGGTTCCGCGGCGGGAAACGGATCGAGCTTGTTTTCAAACCAGCGGAACATTCCGGGCACTCGACTTATCTATGCGCTCACGCGGCGCGGGATTGATGGGCAAGGCTTTTCGGCCGCGCGGCAGCGCGGGCCGACGATACGGAATCACCCGTATCGTCGGCCCTGCTTCGCCCAATATAGGGTGCCGCCGACGTTTCGCCGACTGGCTTTGCCGGAGATGCTGACGGTCCAGTCTTTCGTGTCGAAAAGCTGTCGTCGGCGTGGCCTTTGCGGCCCGGCCGCATCATTCTGACGATGCGGCGCACCAGCGAAGGCCGGCTGTGATCCGGCACGGCGCGCGAGAAATCGACGTCCGGCAGCATGCCGCGATGCGGCCTGCGGCGGGTCTCGGCATGCACCGCCGACGAGTAGGTCTCGCCGATCAGCAACGCCCATGTCGCCATCTTGCGCTCGTGCAGGCTTCTCGAGCCGGGTATTTTATAGGGATCGAACATCGGTCCATCCTCCATGTGTAAATGCGATAAAAAGGGTGAAACGAACTCGACCTGCGGCATTCGGCCGAAGGCGCGGATCGCATCAGTCGGGATACGACGGCAAGCGTCGGTCCGGACTTGGTCGGGTGGGGCGTGGCGCCCCTTTGTCAATTTGGAAAACATCGCAAGATTCCTTCGAAGCCGAAAACTGGGTCCGGCGGGAATCGGTGCGATGAAGACTTAAAGTGTCAGAAGAATCGTCGTACCGAAACCGCCGTCGGGCATACAAAGCCCCGGGAGAGGTGCTGGATGTGCATGGTCATCATGTGGTCCCCCTCCTTCGGTTCGGGTTGACGATGGTGGGCATATACTCGACTTCGCAGAAAATGGCCACCCGCCAGTCCAGAAATCGCCAAAAGCTGGAGCGGGCTGTGGCCGATCTGCCACTTATTAGAAAGACGCGAAAATGAACGACGGTCTCCGCATCGCGCTCTACCAGCCGGATATCGCCGGCAACACCGGTACAATCCTGCGCTTCGCCGCCTGCCTCGATATCGCCGTCGATATCATTGAGCCGGCCGGCTTTCCGCTCTCCGACCGGGCGCTGAAGCGGGCCGGCATGGACTATCTCGAAATGGCGGCGCTGACCCGCCATGACGACTGGCACGCCTTCGAGAACTGGCGCCGGGCGAACACGCGCCGCATGGTGCTGCTCACCACCAAGGCCGCGACCGTGTATACGGACTTTGCCTTCGGCGCCGGCGACATTCTCCTGTTCGGCCGCGAATCCGCCGGCGTGACCGAGGAAGTTCATCAGGCGGCGGATGCGCGGCTGACCATTCCGATGCGGCCGGGCGCGCGCAGCATCAATGTCGCGCTCTCCGTCGCCATGGTCGCGGGCGAAGCGCTCCGCCAGCTCGGATAGCACGCTTTGGCCCTCCTCGCCGTTCCATAAAGCCTCCGCTTCCGCCGTCATTTTTTCCCAGGCGCACATCGCCCTCTCCTGCATTTGCCATGTCGTCAACTGTTCGCTACAAGCTCAACTTAACTTGAGGTCAAGCGAGAATCTTGAAATGGCTCCGGTAAGCGAATTGACGGTCGGTCAGGTGGCGGTGCGCAGTGGCGTGGCGGTGTCGGCGCTGCATTTCTACGAGGCGCGCGGGTTGATCCGCAGCCACCGCACGTCAGGCAACCAGCGCCGCTACAGCCGCGACGTGCTGCGGCGCGTCGCCATCATCCGCGTCGCCCAGGAGGTCGGTATCTCGCTGGCCGAGATCGCCACCGCGTTCCAGTCCCTGCCCGAAGAGCGCACGCCGACGCGCGAGGACTGGAATATGCTGTCGACGGCCTGGCGCGACGATCTCGACCAGAAGATCGCCCAGATGAAGAAACTGCGCGACGGCCTGACCGACTGCATCGGTTGCGGCTGCATGTCGATCGACAAATGTCCGCTAAGGAACAAGGAAGACCGGCTGGCAAGGGAAGGCACCGGCGCGAGAAGGTTGGTGGTAGGCTGATGGTCTAGCACCAAGGTGCGTTGAGATTCAGGTCAGGCCGAGCCGAAAATGGTGGATTCCGAGAACCGGAGCGGAGCGTACTTAAAGTACGTGAGCACCGGAAGCGCAGGAAACCGCCATTTGCAGGCCGGCCTCACCTGAATATCAACGCACCTTAATCCGCTGCCGGCAGGCGCCGCATGGTAAATTCGATCACGTCGCCCGGCCGTTCGAACCAGCTTTCGATCTCGGTCCAGTAGGCCTGTTTGGGAAAGCGCTCGAACCATTCCTTGGCCTTGAGCCGCGCATCCGGACGCGGCAGCACGAAGGTCTCGCGCAAAAAGCCGTCGCGCGGCTGCTTCTCGCGCTCGGCCCGCGAGCGTTCCAGCCTCTTCCTCAAGCCATCCAGCGGAGGTCTTGCCGGGGTGGGCACGAAGGAACTCCTTTGCACCTGGATCAGACAGGACTTGACCCTTGCCCTTAAGAGATTAGGGATCGCGCGCGGAAAAAACGAGTCATTTGTCGGGCAAGTGAGTCCGCCGTCTGGAGATAGCTTTTGGAACGACCTGACCTTCCCGTGGGGCTCCCGGCCGACATCGAACAGAAGAAGATGAAGGCCCGCCTCTGGTTCGAGGCGCTGCGCGAGCGCATCTGCGCCACCTTCGAGCAGATCGAGCAGGACCTTGCCGGGCCACAGGACGAATGGTCGCCGGGCCGTTTCGAGAAGACAGCCTGGGAGCGTGATCAGGGCAAGGGCGGCGGCGGCATCATGTCGATGATGCGCGGCCGGGTCTTCGAGAAGGTCGGCGTGCACACCTCGACCGTCCATGGCGAGTTTTCGCCCGAATTCAGGAAGCAGATCCCCGGCGCCGAGGAAGACCCGCGCTTCTGGGCGAGCGGCATTTCGCTGATCGCGCATCCCTGGAACCCCAACGTTCCGGCCGTGCACATGAACACCCGCATGGTGGTCACCACCCGCCATTGGTTCGGCGGCGGCGCCGACCTGACACCGGTTCTCGACCGCCGCCGCACCCAGGAGGACCCGGACACGCAGGCCTTCCACCGCGCCATGCAGTTCGCCTGCGAGAAGAACGCCGCGGTCGCCGACTATCCGAAATTCAAGGCCTGGTGCGACGAGTATTTCTTCCTGCCGCACCGCAACGAGGCGCGCGGCATCGGCGGCATCTTCTTCGACTGGCTGCATTCGGAGGAGGACAAGGGCGGCTGGAACGCCGATCTCAATTTCGTCCAGGACGTCGGGCGCTCATTCCTGGTCGTCTACAATCATCTGGTACGGGGCAATTTCAACGAGAACTGGACAGATAGCGACCGCAACGAGCAGCTCATCCGCCGCGGCCGTTACGTCGAATTCAACTTGCTTCACGATCGCGGCACCATCTTCGGGCTAAAGACCGGGGGTAACGTCGCCTCGATCCTCTCCAGCCTGCCGCCCGAGGTAAAGTGGCCGTAACAATCCGGTGACTGGCTGACCTCGGCCGCATTGAGGTCCCATTCGCCGAATCTTGACCGCCAATGTGGCGGGTGAAGTTTCTTTTTCGTCTAATATCCTTTTGAAAGAATTGCATTATTTAAGGTCGCCGGGGTCGGGAAGCGCCGGCGATCCATCTCCCATGGACCGCGACCCGACGCGACTTGACGGCCCTGATCGAGCGGGGTGCCCGTCCGGAGCGAGATTTGATCTCGCTCTCAGTTGGCACCCGCATTTCCAGGAGAGCATGCCATGCGCAAGCTTATCATGACGGCAGCCGCCGCTGCCTTTCTCGCCTCCGGTGGCGCAGCCTTCGCCGCGGTCAAGCACACCACCGGCACCGTCAAGAGCTTTGACGGAACGGCCATGAGCCTTGTTCTGGACGACGGGTCGACGTTCACCCTGTCGAAGGCCTTCAAGGATCCCGGCATCCAGACCGGCGAGAAGGTTCGCGTGTCCTGGGACATGAGCGGCAAGAACAAAGTTGCCGAAGCGGTCAAGATCGTGAAATAGCGACCGCGCTCGAGCGAGCGTCAGGTCTAGTTTCTCAGGCGACAGGAAGGCGGGGCATGTTGCTCCGCCTTTCGCTTTCAACAGGCGGTAACTTCGATGCAACCGAACCGCCCCACAAATGTTATGGTAGTCCGGTAGAGCGATTGCGAGGATGTGCGCCCCGCTTTCCTCCCACACTGCCAAGACAAAACATCATCAGGGGTGGCCGTCCAAGAGCCGAACCAACCCGCGCTAGGAAAGGAAAAATCATGAAGGAATTCCAATGCGGATCGCTGGTCCCGGGCTGCGACTGGCACACACGCGCCGATGAGGAAGCCGAGGTCATGCGCCGCGCCGTCGAGCACTTGCGCGAGACGCATGGCGAGACCGTCATCCGCGAAACGATGATAGAGGCGATCCGCTCGCGCATCCAGAAGGTCCGCGACGCGGCCTGACCGCGAATCTCTACGCTTCCAAGGCTTGAGCGGCGCGTTTGAGCAACGCGTCGCGATCAAGTGCGAAGCCCGATTCGACCCATTCCTTCTCGATATTCTTCAACGTCGCGCCGAGTTTCGGCCCGGGCGACGCGCCAAGTTCGGTCAGATCGGCGCCTTTGATCGGAAATACCGGCTTTTCCCATCTGGACGTGAAATTGAGCAGGCGCGAGAAACCGCCGGCCTGGATCATTGCTTCATCGTCCTCGACGGCACGTGCCCGTGCGGCCGCAAGAGCGAGCCGCAGCCGGTCGACGACACCGTCGCGGTTGCCGAAATAGAGCTTTTTCGCCAGTTCCGTCTCGGTTGCCTTCGATTCCGGCGGGGCCGCCAGCGCCCAATGCCGCAGGCGATCGGCCTCTTCGTTGGAAAATTTCAACCGCTCGGCAAGCGTCTTCATGCGCACGGCGTCCGGCGGCACGACAGCCTCCAGCCTGAGCATCGGATCGACGGCCCAGCCAAGATCCTTCTCCGTCCTGACCAGCCCGTGAATGGCGTCGATGCCCCACTTTTCGCTCTCCGGCAACGCGGCCGTGAGCACGCCGGCCTGGCGCATCCACAAAAGCGCGCGCGACGGATCCTGCGCCGAGAGCAGCTTCTTCAGTTCGGACCAGACGCGTTCGGCCGAAAGCTGGGCAAGTCCATCCTTCAGCCTGGCGCAGGCCTTCAGGCCTTCAGCATCGGGGCGGCCCTCGCCATACCAGGCAAAGAAGCGGAAAAAGCGCAGGATGCGCAGATAATCCTCGCGGATACGCGCTTCGGCATCGCCGATGAAGCGCAGCCTGCGCGCTTCGATATCGGCAACGCCGCCGACGATGTCGACAACCGTGCCATCGGCTTCGGCATAAAGCGCGTTGATGGTGAAGTCGCGACGCTCGGCGTCAAGCTTCCAGTCGCGCCCGAAGATCACCTTTGCCCGCCGGCCGTCGGTCTCGATATCGGCCCGAAGCGTCGTCACCTCATAGGTGTTGCCGCCGGCGACAATTGTTATGGTGCCATGCTCGATGCCGGTCGGCACCGTCTTGAAGCCGGCCGCCTCGGCGCGCCGGATGGTCTCTTCCGGTACTGTCGTCGCGGCGATGTCGATATCCGCCACCGGCTGACCGAGCAGCGTGTTGCGGACCGCGCCGCCGGCCACGCGAGCCTCCTCGCCGCCCTCCTTCAGTGCCGCCAGCAGCCGCTGCAGGTGCTTGTCGTCCAGCCAGTCGGCCTTCCCCGATAAAGTGATGTCGGCGCTCAAGCGTAGAGTCTCTCATAAAGGGTGCGGACAATGCCGGCCGTGACGCCCCAGATGCGTTGATCGCCATAGGGCATATCGTAGAAGATCCATTCGAGATCATTCCACATGCGGCTATCACGCGTATGGTTGGCCGGATCCATCAGGAAACTGAGCGGCACCTCGAAGGCGGTATCGACCTCATCGGCATTGAGCGTCAGCGAAAAACCCGGACGCACCACCGAAAGCACCGGCACGATGCGGTAGCCGCTGCCGGAGACATAATCCGGCATGCGGCCGATAATTTCGACGAAATCGCGCGTGAGCCCGATCTCCTCGAAAGTCTCGCGCAAAGCCGTGCCTTCCGGGCCGGGATCGGTCGCGTCGATGGTTCCGCCGGGAAAAGCCACCTGCCCGGAATGGCTGCGCAGCTTCTCGGCGCGCTTGGTGAGCAGCACCATCGCGCCTTCGGCACGATCGACGACAGGGATCAGCACGGCGGCGTCGCGCAGCGGCTTTAAGTGTTTGAGCCTCGGATGCCCAGGATTGAAGCGATGGTCGCCGAAATCGTCGTCCGGGACGATTTCAGGTTGCGCCGCGACGCGGGCGCGAAAATCGGGAACAGAGAACGGCGCCGGCGTCACCTGGTCCATCACGCGCTCAGCCGCTTGAGTTTCTCGGCCGGCATGATCGGATAGACCTCGCCGCCGGAACGCACGGCAAACATCGCCTTGCCGTCGATGTCGACCTCTTCACCATGCTCGACCAGTTCATACATCACCGGCCGCGCCACCAGCGCCTCCAGCCGACCGCGCACCACCACATAGGGCTTCAAGCCGCCGGTTTCGTCCTCGTCGATAAAGCGCAACGGATGGCCGGGCCCGGCCGTGACGACGTCGCCGACATTGGTGCGGAAGGTGATGACCCGTTCGTCGCCGCTTCCGGAAACATTCATCTCCACGGCGATGAACGGCGCGTCGGCGACACGGATGCCGACCCGCTCGACAGGTGTCACCAGATAGGTCTTGCCGTCGGCATCCTTGCGCAGGACGCTCGAAAAAAGCTGCACCAGCGGCATGCGGCCGATCGGCGTGCCAAGATAGAACCAGGTGCCGTCGGCCTTGATCTCCATGTCGAGATCGCCGCAGAAGTCCGGATTCCAGCGCTCGACCGGAGCCGGCCCCTTGCCCGCGCGGGCCGCCCGTGAGATCAAAGCCTCCAACCCGCGCGCCTCGGTGGCGCCAGTCAGGCTCTGGCTGCCGGGGCTTTGTTCACGATGTTCGCTGCGTTCGGCCATGGTCACGAAATAGTCACTGTTGTCCCGATTGTCAGCCTTGTCCGCCTAAGTCTGTGATTTAAGTTCGATTAGAGGCGCCAGGCGGGGCCGAATCGCGGCATTCTGCGATGCAGAGAATGCAGGCCGATATTTCCAACCACAAGGATCGAGCGGCATGAGCGTGATGATCAAGGAGAGCCCGATCAGCGAAAAGGCGATGATCGAGGAGGCCGAGAAGGCGCTGGCCGACATCTCTAGGATTCGCGACGCGGTCGGCCGGGTGATCTTCGGCCAGGAAGCCGTGGTCGAGCGCACGCTGGTCGCGCTGCTGGCCGGCGGCCATGCGCTGCTGGTCGGCGTGCCGGGCCTCGCCAAGACCAAGCTGGTCGAAACGCTGGGTATCGTGCTCGGCCTCGATTCGCGCCGCGTCCAGTTCACCCCTGATCTGATGCCGTCGGACATTCTCGGTTCCGAAGTGATGGAGCAGGACGAATTCGGCAAACGCTCCTTCCGTTTCATTTCCGGGCCGATCTTCACGCAATTGCTGATGGCGGACGAGATCAACCGCGCCTCGCCGCGCACGCAGTCGGCGCTGCTGCAGGCGATGCAGGAATATCACGTCACCATCGCCGGCGTCCGCCACGACCTGCCCTCTCCCTTCCATGTGCTGGCGACACAGAATCCGCTGGAACAGGAAGGCACCTATCCCTTGCCGGAAGCGCAGCTCGACCGTTTCCTGATGCAGGTCGACATCCTCTATCCCGAGATCGAGGCCGAACGCCGCATCCTGCTCGAAACCACCGGTGTCGATGAAGCCAAGGCCGACAACGTGCTGCAGCCGGCCAGGCTGAGGGAGATCCAGACGCTGATTCGCCGCATGCCGGTGCCCGAAAGCGTCGTCGATGCGATCCTCAAGCTGGTGCGCTCGGCGCGTCCTGGCCAGGGCAATGCCGAGACCGACAAGCATGTCGCCTGGGGCCCGGGCCCGCGCGCCAGCCAGGCGCTGACGCTGTGCGCCCGCGCACGCGCCCTATATGATGGAAGACTGGCGCCGTCGGTCGACGACATCCGTGCGTTGGCCGAGCCGGTGCTGCAGCATCGCATGGCGCTGACTTTCGCCGCCCGCGCCGAGGGTACTTCGGTGCGCGACGTGGTGGCGAAACTGGCAAAAGGCATCTGATGGGTCGAATTGGCGAGGTCCAGGCACCGGTTGCGACGCGCGACGCGCTCGCCCGTGGCCGGTTGCGGGCCTCCTTGGTGCCGGACCTGCTGGTCGAGGCGCGCCGCATCGTCAACACCGTGATCGCCGGCTGGCATGGCCGCCGCAAGCGCGGCATCGGCGAGAATTTCTGGCAGTTCCGGCCCTATGTCGAAGGCGACTCCTCGCGCATCGACTGGCGCCGTTCGGCCCGCGACGACCATACCTATGTGCGCGACCGCGAGTGGGAAGCAGCCCACACCGTCTGGCTGTGGGCCGATCCCTCGCCTTCCATGCTCTACAAATCCGCCGGTGCGGGCGTTTCCAAGGAATCGCGCGCGCTGGTGCTGACCCTTGCCATGGCCGAGCTACTGTCGCGCAGCGGCGAGCGCATCGCCTGGCCGGGCCTGACCGACCCGTTCACCGCCCGCAACGGCGCCGAGCGTATCGCAGCCCAACTCAGCCATGCCGGCGCGCTGCCGGCCAAGCCCGACCTGTCGGCCGTCCGCCGCTTCTGCGACATCGTGCTTGTCAGCGATTTCC
>JAEKLU010000159.1 GCA_019509685.1 Mesorhizobium sp.
TGGCGCCGGCGCCGAGCGCCGCCATCCGGCATAGGCCTGTCGCCTGGTCGAGACTGAGTTGCATCATGGCTGTCCTAGGGGAGTAGGGGAATAAGGGAGTAGGGGGAAATTGTGGTGGCAATAGCGAATACGGATTGAAATGTGAATGAGGGTAACGAGTGCCTACTCCCCTACTCCCCTACTCCCCTACTCCCCTGTTACCCGATCTTGACCGGAATCCGCGCCTCGATCCGGCTGAAGACGAGAACCAGGATGCCGGTGATCGTCATATAGATCAGCGCCAGCAGCAGCAGGGGTTCGTAGGTCAGGTAGGTGTCCTGGCGCACCTTGGACGAGACGGCGAAGATGTCGATGACGCTGATCGTCGCCACCAGCGGCGTCGACTTCAGCTGCAGCACGGTCTCGCCGGTGAGCGTCGGCAACGCCCGGTAGAAGGCCTGCGGCAGCCAGATGCGGCGAAAAATCTTCCAGCGGCTCATGCCGAAGGCCCGCGCCGCCTCGAGCTGGCCGCGCGGCACGCCGGCAAAGGCGCCGCGCATCACTTCGCCCTCATAGCCGGCAAAGGACAAGGTCAACGCCAGCACGCCATATGGCCATGCCTGTCTTAGATAAGGCCACATCCAGGATTCGCGGATCCACGGATATTGCGGAAACAGCGAGCCCAGCCCGTAATAGAGCAGCCACAGCTGCAGGAGCAGCGGCGTCCCGCGGATGATGGTGCAGAAGACCTTGGCCGGTATGGCGAACCAGAACGGGCCGCCGGCCTGGGCTAAGCCCAGCGGCACGGCAAGCGCGAAGCCCAGCGCGCAGGTGACGGCCAGGATCCAGAGCGCCCGCCAGATGCCCATCAGGCCCATTTCCCAATATTGCGGCAGCCAGTCCCAGCGCAGGAAGAAGGCCGCGCAAAAGACCAGCGCCAGCGCGATCAGGATCAGCACGATGCGGTGCGGTTGAAGCCACAGCGAGGCGCGCGCGACGACGTTGATTACGGCAGCCTCTCCAGCCATCAGCGTGCCTCCTTGACCGAAGGCATGCCGCGCCGCGACCACGCCTCGACGCGTCCGATGATGAGGTTGGAAAACAGCGACAAAGCGAGGTAAAGCGCGCCTGCCGCGAGGTAGAACAGAAGATAGGCCTTGGTGACGCCGGCGGCCTGCCGTGTCGCCAGCGTCAGCTCGAAGAAGCCGACGACGGCGAGCAGCGCGGTGTCCTTGGTGGCGATCAGCCACAGATTGGCGAGGCCCGGGATAGCGAAGGGCAGCATCGACGGCAGCGTGATGCGCCTCAGCATCAGGCCGGGCGACATGCCATAGGCGCGGGCGGCCTCGATCTGGCCCTGGGGGATGGCGAGGATGGCGCCGCGGATCACCTCCGTCGAATAGGCGCCCTGGACGAAACCCAGCACGAAAATGCCGGCGGCCAGCCCGCTGATGTCGACGCGCTGGTAACCTATCGCCGTCAGCACCTGGTTGATGAGGTCGGTGCCGGCGTAATAGAGCAGCAGGATCAGCACCAGCTCCGGCACCGCGCGCACAACCGTGGTGTAGACCGCGAGCAGGTCGCGCGTCACCGGGCCGCCATAGAGCTTGCCGAAGGCGCCGCCGACGCCGATCAGCAGGCCAAGACACGTGGCGCCGATGGCGATCTCGATCGAATGCAAGAGGCCGACCAGCAGCGTACCGCCCCAGCCGGGTGCCACGGGCGACAGGAGTTCCATGATGCCGGCCGCGGAGGCCGGAAGAAAGGTGTCGATCAGCTTCGCCCCCGGATTGCTGGCAAGCCGCCGACAGCAAGGTCAACGGCAGGCCGCGTGACAAGGTTTGGATTGAGGGGCATGGCCGCCGGCCATGCCCCTGCGCTCATGAGGGGAAATCAGTTCGACTGCGTGGCACCGCCGTAAATGTCGAAATCGAAGTACTTCTTCGAGATCTCGTCATACTTGCCGTTGGCGCGGATCGCCTTGATGCCGGCGTTGATCTTTTCCTTCAGGTCGGTGTCTTCCTTGCGCACGCCGGCGCCGACGCCCGGTCCGAGCACTTCGTCGTCCGGAGCCACCATGCCCTTCAGGTCGCAGCAGGCCTTGCCCTGATCCGATTTCAGGAATTCGCCGAGCGCGATGGAATCGGCCTGCACCGCGTCCAGCCGGCCGGCGGCGAGATCGTTGTTGGCTTCGTCCTGGGTCTGGTATTCCTTGATCTCCTGCGCGCCGGTGAAGTGCTTCTTGGCGTAGACGGCATGCACGGTCGATACCTGGACGCCGACCACCTTGCCCTTGAGGTCGTCCGGCGTGGCGCCGAATTTCTGATCTTTCGGCCCGATGATGGCGGTCGGCGTGTTGTAGTACTTGTCCGAGAAGTCGATCGTCTTCTCGCGTTCGGCGGTGATCGACATCGAGGAGACGATCAGGTCGATCTTCTTCGTGGTCAGCGCCGGGATGATGCCGTCCCAGGCGACCGGCGTGATGACGCAGTCGAGCTTCTCCTCGGCGCAGACGGCGTCGATGAAATCGATTTCCCAGCCCACCCATTTGCCCGAAGCATCGGGCGAGGTGAACGGCGGATAGGGCTCGGCGGCGACACCGATCTTGACCTGGTCGGCCTTGGCTATGCCGCCCATCGCGGCAACGCCGATCAGCAGCGCCGCGGCGAATGTCTTGAGAACAGTCTTCATGTCAGAACTCCCAGTTTGTTGTTGTTCCCGGTTCTTCGCTCCGCTTGATGCCGGCCCTAGCCGACATTGCGGAGGAATTGCTTGAGCCTTTCGGATTTCGGCGCGCCGAACAATTGCTCCGGCGGGCCTTCCTCCTCGACCAGCCCGTTGTAGAGGTAGACGACATGCGTCGCGACCTCGCGGGCAAACTTCATTTCATGCGTCACCAGCACCATGGTGCGCCCCTCGCGCGCCAGGTCGCCGATCACTTTCAGCACCTCGCCGACCAGTTCAGGATCGAGCGCCGAAGTCGGTTCGTCGAACAGCATGACGCGCGGGTTGATCGCCAGCGCGCGGGCGATCGCCGCGCGCTGCTGCTGTCCGCCGGACAGATAGGCCGGGTAGACGTCACGCTTTTCGGCAAGGCCGACACGGGCGAGCAGCTTCTCGGCCTCCTTGATCGCGACGTCGCGCTTGACGCCGAGAACATGCACCGGAACCTCGATGACGTTCTCGATCAGCGTCATGTGGCTCCACAAATTGAAATTCTGGAACACCATGCCGAGCTTGGAGCGGATGCGTTCGATCTGCCGGCGGTCGGCGGGCACGGTGTGGCCGTGACTGTCGGCCTTGAGCTTGATCTCCTCGCCATTGACCCGGATGATGCCGCTGGTCGGATTTTCCAGGCAGTTGATGCAGCGCAGAAGCGTCGACTTGCCGGAACCAGAGCCGCCGATGATGGCGATCACTTCGCCGTCGCGCGCCGACAGCGACACGCCCTTCAGCACATGCAGCAGGCCGAATTTCTTGTGCAGGTTCTCGACATGGATGGCTTCGGCGGCGCCGTCCTGCGCCTCGCCGGATGAGACTGAGGCAGCTCCTACCGCGCTCAACGGGTGACCTCTATGTGATCGACGCCAGGTCGTCGAAAGGCTATCCGGCTAATCAACATACGCTGTACTGTCCCGCTCCAGACTTCAGCATGGACCCGACAGCGCGAGCCCGTCAATCCCGCTCATTACGGCACTTGCGGGCTTGTTATGCAAGTGTATAAATAGCCTTCCATGAAATTTTCTTCATTTTTTTCAGCTTAAAAAAAGGGCATCGATGAGCGCTTTCGGAGCACAATCCATGGCGGCGCCGCTGCGACGCGTGCTGATGCGTTCGGCGGCCAACGCCATGCGCGACGCCGACAGAGCAGCCTGGCACTATGGCCCGGGGTTCAACCCGG
>JAEKLU010000160.1 GCA_019509685.1 Mesorhizobium sp.
TCGCGCCGGAGCAGCTCGCTCGCTTCAGCGCGCTCTATTACATCCTGTGGCAGCTGGCGGTGGCGGTCAGCGTCGGCCTGGCGGCGGCGTTGCTGTCGCTGCTGGCGGGCGGCGGCCAGGCCAGCGTCAACGACTATCGCATCCTGTTCGTGGTCGAGGGCCTGATCACGCTCTGCGCGCTATCGGCCTATCTGCGGCTGACCCCGCAGGACGGCGCCCATGTCAGCGGCCATGGGGCGCATATGAACACCGACTAACTTCATCGCAGTAGATTTCGGCGACTCTATTCCGAGAACGTCACCCAGTCCTCGAGCGGCGCGCGGTCGGTGCGGAATTCATTCTCGGGTTTGGACGTGTCCTCATAACCCAGCGCCATGCCGCAGACGACGATCTCTTCGTCGGGAATGTTGAGCACCGGCCTTATTTGCCGGTGATAGGGCGCGAACGCAGCCTGCGGGCAAGTGTGCAGGCCCCTGCCCCTAGCTGCGACCATGATGTTTTGCAGGAACATGCCGTAGTCGATCCACGAACCCTGTAGTCGATCCACGAACCCTGGTTCAATCGCCGATCGATGGTGAAGATCATGCCGACCGGCGCGTCGAAGAAGACGAAGTTGCGGTCGTGCTGGGCGCGCATCTTGTCGACCTCGCGACGGCCGATGCCGAGCGCGCCATAGAGCCCGAAACCGTTGGCGCGACGGCGCGTCAGATAAGGCTCGAAGAATTGGGTCGGGTAGTAGCGGTATTCGTCCCAATCGGCCTTCTCGGCGCGGATGCCGGAATTGAGGATGGCGTCGCTGATCTGCTGCTTGACCTCGCCCTTGGTCACATAGACCCGCCAGGGCTGCATGTTGGTGCCCGAGGGCGCGCGCGCCGCAACCGCCAGTATGGCGCGGATCGTGTCCTCGTCGACCATATCGGGCAGGAAGGCGCGCACCGAACGGCGCGACAGGATCGCCTCGTCGACGATGGCCGCATCCTTGGCAATCCGGCTGTTGTTTTCCAGCATGGGCCGTCCTTTTGCGCATGCCCGGAAACCGGAGACCGGTTGCCCGAAGGACCATGCGCAGACTCAAATCTCAAACCTGGTCCCGACCGGACGCCCCACTCGCCGCTCGTGCGCGAGCCTTTGCATCAACCGGCGGAATCGCGCAAGCAAATCTTGTGGCCTATGAAAATGCTCTTGATTTTTTCACAAGCCTGCCCTCTCATGAAATTTATTCGGATTTTTTCACGATGCGATTGACCCCGACCGCCGCCAGAACGGAGCAGGACAACGGCGACCGGCTGCTTGCCGGCGACATCCGCGCGCTGCGCAAGGCGCGCGGGCTCACGCTTTCGGAAATCGCCCTCAAGCTTGGCCGCTCCGTCGGCTGGGTCAGCCAGGTCGAGCGCGGTCTTTCGGTTCCTTCGCTCGGCGATCTGCGCGCCTTCGCCGACCTCTTCGGCGTTCCGATCAGCCTGTTTTTCAGCCATGACGTGCCGGACGAACAGGAGCGCGGCGTCATTGTGCGCGCCGGCCGCCGGCGCGTGCTTGGCACAAGTGAATCCGGCCTGGTGGAAGAGCTTCTGTCGCCCGATCTCGGCGGTAGTTTCGAGATGGTGCGCTCGGTGTTCGCGCCCGGCGCGGAGATGAAGACGGCGGCGCTGCGGCCGACCGAGGAGGCAGGTTACATCGCCTCAGGTCAGTTCGACATCGAGATTGCCGGCGTCTGGCATCGTCTCAGCGAAGGCGACTCGTTTCGCTTCGAGCGCAAGCCTTATCGCTGGCGCAATCCGGGGACCGAACCGGTGGTCGTGATCTGGGTGGTTTCGCCGCCTGTTTATTAGGTTAAGTTTGGGAGGATAAAAATGGCCGGTTTGCCGACCACGGCACGCGTGGTGATCATCGGGGGCGGTGTCGTCGGCGCTTCATCGCTCTATCACCTCTGTAAAGCGGGCTGGACCGACTGCGTGCTGCTTGAAAAGAACGAGCTGACCTCCGGCTCGACCTGGCATGCCGCCGGCAACGTGCCGACCTTCTCCTCGTCCTGGTCGCTGATGAACATGCAGCGCTATTCGACCGAGCTTTACCGGGGCCTTGCCGACGCCGTCGACTATCCGATGAACTACCATGTCACCGGCTCGCTCAGACTTGCTCACAGCAACGAGCGCATGCAGGAGTTCCAGCGCGCCAAGGGCATGGGCCGCTACCAGGGCATGGACATCGATGTGGTCGGCGTCGACGAGATCAAGCGCCGCTATCCCTTCATCGAGACGCATGAGCTGAAAGGCGCGCTCTACGACCCGAGCGACGGCGACATCGACCCGGCCCAGTTGACCCAGGCGCTCGCCAAAGGCGCGCGCGACATGGGCGCGAAAATCATCCGCTTCTGCCCGGTCACCGGCGTGCGCCGCGAGAACGATGAATGGGTGGTCGAGACACCGCAAGGCGAGATCCGCTGCGAAATCGTCGTCAATGCCGCCGGCTACCGTGCTGCGGAAGTCGGCAAGATGTTCGGCCGCGACGTGCCGATGATGGTGATGAGCCATCAGTACATTCTGTTCGAGGAAATTCCCGAACTCGCCGCCTGGTCGAAGGAACAGGGGAAAAAACTGCCGCTGCTGCGCGATGTCGACACCTCCTACTATCTGCGCCAGGAAAAGAGCGGCATGAATCTCGGCCCCTATGAGCGCAATTGCCGCGCGCATTGGTCGAGCCACAACGATCCGATGCCGGATGATTTTTCCTTCCAGCTCTTCCCCGACGATCTCGACCGCCTCGAGCACTATCTCGCCGACGCCGTCGCGCGCGTGCCGATCCTCGGCACCGCCGGCCTTTCCAAGGTCATCAACGGACCGATCCCCTATGCGCCGGACGGCAATCCGCTGATCGGGCCGATGCCGGGCGTGCCGAACGCCTTCGAGGCCTGCGTCTTCACCTTCGGCATCGCGCAAGGCGGCGGCGCCGGCAAGGTGCTGGCGGAGTGGATCACCGAGGGCCAGACCGAATGGGACATGTGGTCCTGCGACCCCCGCCGCTTCACGTCCTTTGCCGCCGCGCCCGACTATTGCGTCGCCAAGGGCCTGGAGATCTACGGCAACGAATACGCCATCCAGTTTCCACGTCATGCTTGGCCGGAGGGGCGCAACCGCAAGCTGTCGCCGCTGCATGACCGCATCAAGGCGCTCGGCGGCCAGTTCGACGCTTACAATGGCTGGGAGCGCGCCACCTGGTATGCGAAGCCCGGCGACGATACGTCGGAAGAATCGACGCTGACTTTCCGCCGCGACGGGCCTTGGCAGCGCAGCGTGCGCGAGGAATGCCTCGCCGTACGCGACGCCGCCGGCATCCTCGACCTGCCCGGCTTCTCGCGCTTCAACCTCGAAGGTCCGGGCGCCGCCGACTGGCTGGCGCTGCAGGTCACCGGCCTGATGCCGAAGCCCGGCCGCATCGGGCTGGTCTATTTCGCCGACGACAAGGGCCGCATCGTCACCGAGATGTCGGTGGTACGCCATGGCGAGGACCAGATGACGCTGATCACCGCGGCAGTGGCGCAATGGCACGATTTCGAATGGCTGAAGTCGCGCATGCCGAAAGACGCTGCCTTCACCCTGACCGACCGAACCGAGGAATACTCAACGCAGATCCTCGCCGGCCCCAACTCGCGGAAAATCCTCGCCGAGGTCTGCGATGCCGACCTCACCTTGCCTTGGCTCACACATCAGGAAACGACGATCGCCGGGCGCTGGGCAAAGCTGGTGCGCGTGTCCTTCGCCGGCGAGCTCGGCTGGGAAGTCCACACCAAGGTCGCCGACACCGCGACCGTCTTCGACGCTGTCTGGGCCGCCGGCCAGAAGCATGGGCTGAAACCCTTCGGTATGTATGCGCTGGATTCGCTCAGGCTCGAGAAAGGCTACCGCACCTGGAAAGGCGACCTGAGCACCGACTACACGATCCTGCAGGGCGGACTGGAACGCTTCGTGAAATGGGAAAAACCGGAGTTCCGCGGCAAAGCCGCACTGCAGAACGAAAAGCAGCAAGGCGTGAAGAAGCGCTTCGTCACCTTGGTCGTCGAGAACCCGGGCGATTGCGATGCGCCTTACATGTCGACGCTCTGGCATGACGGCAAGATCGTCGGTGAGACGACGTCCGGCGGCTGGGGCCACCGGGTGGAGAAATCGATCGCGCTCGGCACGTTGCGCACCGATCTGACCGAACCGGGCACGGCGGTCGAAGTTGAAATCTTCGGCGACCGATTCAAGGCTGTCGTGCAGAACGACGAGCCGCTCTGGGATCCGAAGAACGAGAGGT
>JAEKLU010000161.1 GCA_019509685.1 Mesorhizobium sp.
GACCAAGCCGCGCTCCTGATAGCGGCAACCCTTGCCTCCTCCCCTTGTGGGAGAAGGTGGATCGGCGCGCAGCGCCGAGACGGATGAGGGGTGCTCCAGGGAACGCCAACGCCTCACTCCCTGGAACACCCCTCGTCCGTCGCCTTCGGCGACACCTTGTCCCACAAGGGGAGAAGGGAAGAAGTGTACGACATTCACAAAACGCTTGACGTGAAAGCGCGCCGGATCAATCTTCACTCCTAAGAAAGAAATACGACTGAGTGGAAACACGACAGTCGTGCGGTCACATGCCGGGGAAAAGCTTCGCGAAGCCGAGGCATCGCCGGCGGGGAACAACAAAAAGGGGAATTCACTGACATGAGCACGATAAGCACGGCCCTGGAGCAGCCTGCCGAAAGCAAGCTGCTCAGGAACATCGACTGGCGTGGCGCCTTCTGGGTGGCAAGCGGCGTTCCAGCGCTGGTCCTGTTTTCGATCGGCGGCATTGCCGGCACCACCGGAACGCTGGCCTTCCTGATCTGGACGGTGTCCATGGTCATGGGCTTCCTGCAATCCTTCACCTATGCCGAGATCGCCGGCCTGTTCCCGAACAAGTCGGGCGGCGCCTCGATCTATGGCGCGACGGCCTGGCTGCGTTACTCGAAATTCATCGCGCCGCTATCGGTGTGGTGCAACTGGTTCGCCTGGTCGCCGGTGCTGTCGCTAGGCTGCTCGATCGCCGCGGCCTATATCCTCAACGCGCTGGCGCCGATCCCGCTGTTCACCGCGGCTTCGCCCGACGTCGTCGCCTATATCGCGGCCCATGCCGGAACCGCGCCGGCCGACGCCATCACCGCGGTGACGGCCGCGGCGACGCCGGCGATCCGCAACTGGACGCTGTTCAGCCACACGCTGGGCCCGGTCTCCTTCACGCTCAACGCCACCTTCTTCATCGGCGCGGTGCTGATGCTGATCATCTTCGCCATCCAGCATCGCGGCATCCTCGGCACGGCCAATGTGCAGAAATATATCGGCCTGCTGGTCATCATCCCGATGCTGATCGTCGGCGTCGTGCCGATTATCACCGGGCAGATCAACTACGCCAACTTCTCGCCGCTGGTGCCGCTGGCTGCCGCCTACGCGCCGGACCCAGGCGCCTGGAATATCGCCGGCTGGACGCTGGTGCTGGGCGGCATGTTCATCGCGGCATGGTCGACCTACGGCTTCGAGACCGCCGTCTGCTACACGTCGGAATTCAAGAACCCCGGCACCGACACCTTCAAGGCCATCTTCTATTCCGGCCTGCTTTGCATGCTCCTGTTCATCCTGGTGCCCTTCACCTTCCAGGGCGTGCTGGGCCTCAACGGCATGCTGGCAACGCCGATCGTCGACGGCTCGGGCGTTGCCGACGCGCTGGCCGGCATGGTCGGCGGCGGGGCACTGATCCACAGCCTGCTGGTGATGCTGATGATCCTGGCGCTGGTGCTGTGCATCATGACGGCGATGGCCGGCTCCTCGCGCACCCTCTATCAGGGCTCGGTCGATGGCTGGCTGCCGCGCTATCTCAGCCACGTCAACGAACATGGCGCGCCGACGCGGGCGATGTGGACCGACCTTTGCTTCAACCTGATCGTGCTGGCCATCGCCTCGGCCGACGCGACGAGCTTCTTCTTCATCCTCGCCGTGTCGAACTGCGGCTACATCATCTTCAACTTCCTCAATCTCAATGCCGGCTGGATCCACCGCATCGACAACGGCCATATCAACCGGCCGTGGAAGGCACCGAGCTGGCTGCTCGGCGTCGGCGCCATCTTCGCCTATGTCAACGCCATCTTCATGGGCGCCGGCGCCAAGGTGTGGAACCCGATGGCGCTGTGGGCCGGCCTGATCACCGCGGCGCTGATCATCCCGGTGTTCTGCTACCGGCACTATGTCCAGGACAAGGGCAAGTTCCCCGACCACATGCTGGCCGACCTCGGCATGGCGGGCGCCGACCTCTCGGTCAAGAAGGCCGGCATGCTGCCTTACCTCACACTGGTCGCCGGCGTGGTGGTGATGCTTTTGGCGAACTGGTACTTCGTCATCTGACACCGGAAACCGATGAAAACGGGCGCGCTTTGGCGCGCCCGTTTCTTTTGCACAATCTGATCTGAAAGGCCTCAGCCGGCCTTGCGGATGGCCGTTTCCTCGCCTTCGAAAAACCGGTTCGGCGGCCGCTTCAGGCCGAGATTCTCACGCAACGTCCTGCCCTCATATTCACGCCGGAACAGCCCGCGCCGCTGCAGCTCCGGCACCACTTTTTCGGCGAAGTCGTCAAGCCCGGCCGGCAGATAGGGGAACATGACGTTGAAGCCGTCGGAGCCCTCGGCAACGAGCCATTCCTCCATCGCGTCGGCGATGGTCTTCGGCGTGCCGACAAAGGCAAGGCCGGAATAGCCGCCAAGCCGCTGCGCCAGCTGGCGGACGGTCAAATTCTCCCGGCGGGCCAGTTCGATGACGCGCTCGCGGCCGCTCTTCGAGGCATTGGTCTCGGGTATCTCGGGCAAGGGGGCGTCGGGATCGAAGCCAGAGGCATCGTGCCCAAGCGCGATCGACAGCGAGGCAACACCGCTCTCGTAGTAGACCAGGCTGTCGAGCTTGGCGCGCTTGGCCTGCGCCTCCTCGACGCTGTCGCCAACGATGACGAAGGCGCCGGGCAGGATCTTGATGTCGTCGCGCGATCGGCCGAGCTTCTCGGCCCTGCCTTTGACATCGGCGAAGAAACGTTGGCCCGCGGCGAGATCGCTATGGGCAGCGAAAATAACTTCGGCCGTTTCGGCCGCCAATTGCCGCCCGGCCTCCGACGCGCCGGCCTGGACGATGACCGGCCAGCCCTGCACGGGACGGGCAATGTTGAGCGGACTGCGCACCGAGAGATGCTCGCCCTTGTGGTTGAGCACATGCAGTTTGGCGGGATCGAAATAGAGCCCGCTTTCGGCGTCGCGGATGAAGGCGTCATCGGCAAAGCTGTCCCACAGGCCGGTCACCACATCATAGAACTCGCGCGCATTGTGATAGCGCTCGTCGTGTTCGACATGCTCGTCGAGGCCAAAATTCAGCGCCGCATCGGGGTTGGATGTGGTGACGATGTTCCAGCCGGCGCGGCCGCCGCTGATATGGTCGAGCGAGGCGAAGCGGCGGGCAATGTGATAGGGCGCATCGAAGGTCGTCGATGCGGTGGCGACCAGGCCGATATGGTCGGTGACGGCGGCGAGCGCCGACAGCAGCGTGAACGGCTCGAACGACGTCACCGTGTGGCTGCGCCGCAGCGCTTCGATCGGCATGTTGAGCACGGCCAGATGGTCTGCCATGAAGAAGGCATCGAACTTCGCCGCTTCCAGCGTCTGCGCAAAGCGCTTCAGATGGGCGAAGTTGAAGTTCGCATCGGGATAAGAACCGGGATAGCGCCAGGCGCCGGTGTGAAGGCTGACGGGGCGCATGAAGGCGCCGAGCCGCAATTGTTTTTTGTCTGCCATGGGATGATCACCTGACGTGGACGAGCTTTATCGCTCCATATTTAGGCAGGATCGGACGGCTTTGCCGTCCTGGGAAGGAATCCTGTTTTGCAAAACCCTTGTTGCGGAGCATTTTCCTGCCGGCGGCCGTTCAATCAATCTTGATGAACACGCCCTTGGTGTTGAGATATTCGCCGAGGTGCTCGGCGCCGCCCTCGCGGCCGTAGCCGCTCATCTTGTAGCCACCGAAGGGCACCGCCGGATCGATGGCGTGGTAGGTGTTGACCCAGACCGAGCCGGCGCGGATCTTTCGCGACAGCTGGTGCGCGGTGGCGACGTTGCGGGTGAAGACACCGGCGGCAAGGCCGTAGGGTGTGTTGTTGGCGC
>JAEKLU010000162.1 GCA_019509685.1 Mesorhizobium sp.
AGGCGGAAAACCCCCCCGGCACCGAGCCGCCGATATCCGGCCAATGTCCGGTGTTGGACAGCCAGCAGAAGATCTTGCCGCCGCGATAGACCGGCATGGCGAAGCGCACATCCATCAGATGCGTGCCGCCGAGATAGGGATCATTGACGATGTAGATGTCGCCCGGTTCCGGAGCGAGGCAGCGGCCGTCGGCGATCATCTCGATCACCGTTCTGGTCGAATATTGCATGACGCCGACGAACACCGGCAGGCCCTGGCTGCCCTGCGCGATCAGTGAGCCGTCGACGGCCGAGTAGATACCATCCGAGCGGTCGTTGGCCTCGGCAATCACCGGCGAGAAGGCGGCGCGGGAAAAGGTGAGGTCCATCTCGTCGCAGACCTGCTGCAAAGCCGCCTGGAGGACCGAAAGCGTGATGGCGTCGAGCTTTTGCATCTCAGGCCTCGCCGATATCGATGATGATGTTGCCGTCGGCATCCGAACGCGCGTGGTCGCCGGGTTCAAGCACGGTGGTGGCGTCCATCTGCTCCAGGATCGCCGGCCCCTCGATGACTGCGTCGAGCGGCAGTTTTTCGCGCGCGTAGACCGGCGTGTCGTGCCAGCGGCCGGCGTACCAGACCGGCCGGATCTCGCGCCGCGCTTCATCGAGCGTGGCCGCGCGCCCTGCCGGATCGATGAGCCGCGACAGGTCGATCTGCGGCCGCACCCCGGTGACCGAGGTGTTGAGGTTGACGAGGTTGGCGCGGATCTCCGGCAGTTCGACCTTGAAGCGCGCGAAATAGGCTTTTTCGAACAATTGCTGCAGCGTCGCCCGCGTCACCGATGACGACGGCAGCGGTACGTTGATGATGTGCGTCTGGCCGACGAACTGCATGTCGGCGGAATGGGTGACGCGGATTTCCTCCGGCTTCACCGCTTCCTTGGCGATCAGCGCCTCGCCTTCGTTTCGGTGTCGTTCCAGAACCGAGTGGATAAGGCTTTCGTCGAGCCCACCCACCGGCTGGTTGATTGTGTTGACGAAGTCGTGCCGCAGATCCGCGACGACGCAGCCGAGCGCATTGGTGATGCCGGGGCGCGCCGGCACCAGGACGCGCGGCAGGCCGAGCTCGCGCGCCAGCGCTGTCGCATGCAGCGGCCCGGCGCCGCCAAAGGCGAACAGCGCGAAATCACGTGGATCGTGGCCGCGCGACACCGAGACCATGCGGATGGCGCCGGCCATCTTCATATTGCCAAGCCTGAGCACGGCGCCCGCCGCTTCGACGCCCGAGAGGCCGGTGCGCTTGCCGATCTTGTCCTCGAAGATTCCGGTGACGCGCTCGACGGTGACGGGATTGTCGACGGCGAGAAGCTTCTTCGGCGCCAGGCGGCCAAGCACCAGATTGGCATCGGTGATGGTCGGCTCCAGGCCGCCGCGCCCGTAGCAGATCGGGCCGGGATTGGCGCCGGCGCTTTCCGGACCGATCTGGATCAGTCCGGCCGCGTCGACGCGCGCGATCGAGCCGCCGCCGGCGCCGACGGTGTGCACCGCCACCATCGGCACGTGGATCGGCATCGCATATTCGATCTCGATCTCGTTCGACACCGCGGGCTCGGCGTTGCGGATCAGCGCAACGTCGGTCGAGGTGCCACCCATGTCGTAGGTGACGAGGTTGCCGAAGCCGGCGCGCTTTCCGGTGTAGGCGGCGGCGATCACGCCGGAGGCCGGGCCTGACATCACGGTCTTTGCCGATTCCAGCGTGACGAAACGGGCCGAGATCATGCCGCCATTGCCGTTCATGATCAGGAAGTCGCGCGCGTAGCCTTGTGCCGCGAGTTCCTTGCGCAGCCGCTCGACATAGCGCTCGAGGATCGGCTGCACCGAGGCGTTGACCGCGGCTGTCACGCCACGCTCGAACTCGCGCGCCTCCGACAGCAGCGCATGTCCTGATGTGATGTGGCCGTTCGGCCAAAGCTCGGCGGCGATCTCGGCCGCGCGCCGCTCATGCGCCGGATTGGCATAGGAGTGCAGGAAATGGATGACCAGCGACTCGCAGCCGGCGGCAAGCAGCGTCTTCACCGCATCGCGCATCTCGGTTTCGTCGAGCGGAATGCGGACGGCACCCGACGCCTCGACCCGCTCCGACACTTCCAGCCTGAGATCGCGCGGAATGATCGGCACGAAGCTGCCCGTCATGCCATAGGGCTGCGGCCGGGTGCGTCGTCCAAGCTCGATCACGTCGCGAAAACCGCGCGTGGTGATCATGCCGGTCCTGGCGAGACGCCGTTCCAGAACGGCGTTGGTGGTGGTCGTCGTGCCATGCACGATGAGGTCGATGCCGTCGATCGGAAAGCCGGTCGCGCCAAGCGCCGAGACCACGCCGAAAGCCTGATTTTCGACCGTCGTCGGTGTCTTGGCGATATGCACCTTGCCACCGGCTCTGCCGTCGATCAGGAGCAGGTTGGTAAAGGTTCCGCCCACATCGATGCCAGCCACGACACTGCCCGCCGACGCCGAAAATTTCTCATTAATTGCCGAAACCCGAAATGCCAGGACTAAGGATATGCCTTGTATTGGAAAGGCGTTTTACGCTGTGATCTTGACCTGAATATCATTTGTATACTAATAAGTTTCCGACACAAGAGCCTACTGCTTGGCAGTGTGTGAAGAGCACGCCGGGACCTGATCGTCCGGGCGCGCAGGAGAGAGTTTGGCGCCAGCGTGTCTCGTCTGGGCCGGAAAGTTGGGTTTGATGAACACGACATCCGCATTGAACGCTGCCGGCTCGAAGCCCCTGCAGTTCCCGATCCCGGCCAATGTCTATGCCGAGACCGTGGTGTCGGTGAAGCATTACACCGACCGGCTGTTCTCGTTCCGCATCACCCGGCCGCAGTCGCTGCGCTTCCGCTCGGGCGAGTTCGTCATGATCGGCCTGCCCAATGCCGAAAAGCCGGTCTTCCGCGCCTATTCCGTCGCCAGCCCGGCCTGGGACGAGGAGCTTGAATTCTTCTCGATCAAGGTGCCGGACGGTCCGCTCACCTCCGAGCTGCAGAAGATCCAAGTCGGCGACACGGTCATCATGCGTCAGAAGTCGACCGGCACGCTGGTGCTCGACGCGCTGACGCCGGCCAAGCGTGTGATCATGATCTCGACCGGCACCGGCATCGCGCCTTTCGCCAGCCTGCTGCGCGATCCCGATACCTATGAGAAGTTCGACCAGGTCATCCTCACCCACACCTGCCGCGACAATGCCGAGCTCATCTATGGCCAGGAGCTGGTGGCGGCGCTCGAGAGCGATCCGCTGATCGGCGAGCTGACCGGTGGCCGCGTCACGCTCTACAATTCGACGACCCGCGAGGAATCGGCGCGCATGGGCCGCATCACCGCGCTGATCGGCTCGGGCAAGTTCTACGCCGACCTCGGCATCGACAAGCTCAATCCGGAGACCGACCGCATCATGATCTGCGGCTCGATGCATATGCTGAAGGACGTCAAGGAGCTCGCCGAGAGCCTCGGCTTCCAGGAGGGTTCGCTCAGCCATCCGGCAAGCTTCGTCGTCGAGCGCGCCTTCGTCGGCTGAGGCGGGTCGCGGCCCGTCAACTCTCTTGTAGGCGTCTGAGATTAGCGACGACATTCGCGCTTCGTCATTCTAGGGCGGAGCAAGGAGCGGAGCGACGCGCGCAGACCCTAGAATCCATGCCGTTAGGCTAAGGCGTTGCGACGGTTACAGAATTCCGCACCGTTGCACTCTGCAGCAGAGGTCACGGCATGGATACCCGGGTCAAGCCCGAGTATGACGAAGGGATGGGCGTTTCGGCCAATCTCCAACGCCGGGAGCGTCTACTCAGCATGCTGTTTTGACCATGCTCTCGTGAAGCGTCGCTTGGCGGGCTATCTTTATGCGCGTCGCCTCGCGACACGCATGAAGACATAAAGCGCACGTCGCTGAATGAAAGGGCAGGAGATGAGCACGATCCGCGAGGCCGGCGCAGGTGCCGGTGCGTCCAAGGTGATGCCGCTGCCGGCGCGCGCCGCCGCCAACACGCCTGTGCTGAGCGAGCATGGAATTGCCCGCAACCCCGGCATGAAGCTCGATCTCGGTTTCCTGGAATCGGTGCGCAGCGTCAACCGCTCGGCGCTGGAACGCCGCGTCGCGACGCTGACCAAGCGACGCTCGATCAAGGCCGACAACCAGGCCGCCTGGCTGCTGCGGGCCATCGCCTGCATGGACCTCACCACGCTCAACTCCAACGATACCGACGAGCGCGTGCGCCGGCTCTGCGCCAAGGCGATCAACCCCCTGCGTCGCGATATTATCGAGGGTCTGGGTATATCGGGCGAGACCATCCGCCCGGCGGCCGTCTGCGTCTACCATCCCTTCGTCGCCACGGCGGTTGATGCGGTGCGCGGCACCGGCATCCATGTCGCCGCCGTCTCAACCGCCTTTCCGCACGGACTTGCGCCGCTCTCGACCCGCTTGCAGGAGATCGAAGCCTCGGTAAAGGACGGCGCCGACGAGATCGACGTCGTCATTCCGCGCGGCCTGGTCTATGGCGCCAAGTGGCGCGAGCTGTTCAACGAGATCGTCGCCATGCGCGCCGCCTGTGGCGACGCCCATCTCAAGGTCATCCTCGGCACCGGCGACCTCGCCACGCTGCGCAATGTCATGCTGGCCTCCATGGTGGCGATGATGGCCGGCGCCGATTTCATCAAAACCTCGACCGGCAAGGAAAGCGTCAACGCCACGCTTCCCGTCGGCCTCGCCATGGTGCGC
>JAEKLU010000163.1 GCA_019509685.1 Mesorhizobium sp.
GCGTTGGTCTCGACCGGGCCGAGATCGTTGACGGCGACGACGTCGATGTCCTTGCGGCCGGATTCATGGATGGCGCGCAGGATGTTGCGGCCGATGCGGCCAAATCCGTTGATGGCAACTCTGACGGTCATTGTTTTTCTCCCTAGGGACTGGGGGCGATGGGGTCCGCTGCTTCATAGCGGCCATGGAACAAAGAATCCAGCCGCAGAAGGCCGAATTTAAATCGATTAGGTTGGTCCAACGTAGCGGAGCCGCCTAGTGCGGCCCCGCGAATTGACGCAGCGCAGCTCAGCCGTGCAGGCGGGCTTCGACAGCCTTTGCCGTGTCCTCGGCCGTGATGCCGAAATGCGGATAGAGCTGCTCGATCGTGCCGGAAGCGCCGAAGCCGTGCATGCCGATGAAGATGCCGTCGGTGCCGATCAGATGATCCCAGCCCTGGCGGATGCCGGCCTCGATGGCGACCTTGATCTTGGCATTGCCGATGGTCTTTGCGCGGTAATCCTCGCTCTGCTGGTCGAACAGCTCGAAACAGGGCACCGAGACGACGCGCGTCGGGTGGCCATGCTGCGCGCCCAGCGCGATCTCGACCTCGGAGCCGGTGGCGAAGATCGTCACCGCCGCCTCGCCATTTGCCGCGGCGAGCTCGTAAGCGCCTTGGCTGCTCAGGTTCTTGGCCGAATACTCGGTGCGCACGGTCGGCAGGTTCTGGCGGGTCAGCGCCAGGGTCGACGGGGTCTTTTCGGATTCGAGAGCGATCTGCCAGCATTCGGCGGTCTCGACCGCGTCGGCCGGCCGGAAGACATTGTGGTTCGGGATGGCGCGCAGCGCCGCCAGATGCTCGACCGGCTGGTGGGTCGGGCCGTCCTCGCCGAGGCCGATCGAGTCATGCGTCATGACGAAGATCGAGCGGATGCCCATCAGCGAGGCAAGACGCATCGACGGGCGGGCATAGTCGGAGAAGCACAGGAAGGTGCCGCCATAAGCGATCAGGCCGCCATGCAGCGTCAGGCCGTTGATCGCCGCCGCCATGCCGTGCTCGCGGATGCCGTAATGGACATAGCGCTGGCCGTAATCGTCGGGCGTGATGTTCTTGGTCTGGCTGGTCTTGGTGTTGTTGGAGCCGGTCAAGTCGGCCGAGCCGCCGATGGTTTCCGGCACGATGCCGTTGATGACTTCCAGCGCCATTTCCGACGATTTACGGGTGGCGACCTTCGGCTTGTCGACCGAGAGCTTCTTCTTGTAGTCGGCGATGACGGCGTCGAAGTTGGACGGCAGCTTGCCGGCGATGCGGCGTTCGAACTCGGCCTTCAGCTTCGGCTCGGCCTTGGCGAGGCGACCTTCCCAATCGGTGCGTGCCTTGGTGCTGTTTTTGCCCACGGCCCGCCAGGCGTCGAGGATTTCGGCGGGAATCTCGAAGGGCGCAGAGTCCCAATTGAAGAACTTGCGCGCGCCGGCAATCTCCTCGGCGCCGAGCGGCGAGCCATGCGCCTTGTTGGTGCCGGCCTTGGTCGGGGCGCCGAAGCCGATGGTCGTCTTGCAGGCGATCATCGTCGGCTTGTCGGAATGGCGCGCCGCCTCGATGGCGTAGGCTATCGCTTCCGGATCCATGCCGTCAATGTGGCTGGCGTTCCAGCCCGAGGCCTGGAAGCGGGCGACCTGGTCGGTATTGTCGTACAGCGAGACCGGGCCGTCGATCGAGATATTGTTGTTGTCCCAGAAGACGATCAGCTTGTTGAGCTTCAAATGCCCGGCAAGCGCGATGGCTTCCTGGGAGACGCCTTCCATCAGGCAGCCGTCGCCGGCCAGCACATAGGTGTAGTGGCTGACGAGGTCGTTGCCGAAGGCGGCGTTCATGATGCGCTCGCCGAGCGCGAAGCCGACCGAGTTGGCAAGGCCCTGGCCGAGCGGACCGGTGGTGGTCTCGATGCCGGTGGCATGGCCGTATTCGGGATGCCCCGCGGTCTTGGAGCCGAGCTGGCGGAAATGTTTGATCTGGTCGATCGTCATGTCCTCATATCCGGTCAAATAGAGGAGCGAGTAGAGCAGCATCGAGCCATGGCCGGCCGACAGGATGAAACGGTCGCGGTCGGGCCAGTGCGGGGCCTTGGCGTCGAATTTCAGGAACTGGCTGAACAACACCGTGGCGATGTCGGCGCAGCCCATCGGCAGGCCGGGGTGGCCGGAGTTTGCCTTCTCGACGGCGTCCATGGCGAGAAAACGGATCGCATTGGCCATCCGGTCATGTTGTTCGCGCGAGCTCATGTTTCCTCCGGGAAAATCGGGTTGAGGGCCTTGGGAAAACCCTAGGGAAGGGCTGCGCGACACATAGCAGGCACGGGTTTTTAGTCAACAAATCGGGGCGGCTTTTGCCGGGCTTGTGATGCAGTCTTTTCCGCGTGTCGGGCGGCTTACATTAGCGATAGCGGGGGACAGTCGCGAGAGCTTTGTTGACGCGCGCTTCACCCGGTGCCTAATCTTTCCAAGGTAACGCGTTCTGAACGCGAGCGATTCGGTGATGGGCAGGGCATAGGACGAAGGCCATGACCGGGGAAACGACCCTCAAGGAAGTTATTGCCAGGCTGGGCAAGGCCATGGAAGGCCTGGAAAACGCCGTGGCGGCGAAGCTTGAGCACGAGCGCGACTATTCGGAAGCCGAGGCCGAGGTGCAGCGCATGAATGCCGACCGCTCGCGGCTGGCGCAGGAGCTCGACAATTCCGAAGCGCGGGCCGAGCGGCTGGAAGACGCCAACAAGGAAGTCTCGCGCCGGCTGGTGACCGCCATGGAAACCATCCGGGCGGTGTTGGACAGGTAAGCCAATGGCACAGGTCACGGTCTCCATCGACGGCAAGCAGTACCGCATGGCCTGCGACGAAGGCCAGGAAGAGCATCTGATCGACCTTGCGGAGCGCTTCGATCGCTATGTCTCGCATCTGAAGGATTCCTTCGGCGAGATAGGCGACCAGCGGCTGACGGTGATGGCCGGCATCATGGTGATGGACGAGCTCTCCGAACTCACCAAGCGCGTCAAAGGCATGGAGAGCGAGGTGCTTACGCTGCGCAAGACGCGCGACGAGGCGCTGACCAAGGCCGACAAGAGCGATAATGTGCTGACCACGGCGCTCGACGCGCTGGCGCAGCGCATGGAAGACCTCGCCATGACGCTGGCGATAAAGAAAGCCTGACCGGCTTTCGTTTCCCGCAATCGGAAAAATCCAGTTCCGAATTACCGCCACTTGCGGAAAAATTTGGCTTGGTGGCGGCCCGGACCGTGGTTCGCGGCGTTTGACCGCTGGGGCGATGGTGCTAGCTTAGCGTTGCGGCCGGCCGTACCGGCCACAGTCTCACAAAAAGGGGTAGGGATAGGTCATGAGTCTTCGTATCAACGACGTCGCGCCGGATTTCACGGCCGAGACCACGCAAGGCACCATCAACTTCCACGAATGGATCGGCGACGGCTGGGCGGTGCTGTTCAGCCATCCGAAGAACTTCACGCCGGTCTGCACCACCGAGCTCGGCACCATGGCCGGCCTTGAGGGCGAATTCAAAAAGCGCAACGTCAAGGTCGTCGGCATTTCGGTCGACCCGGTGGCGAGCCACGACAAATGGCAGGCCGACATCAAGACGGCCACCGGCCACACCGTGAACTATCCGCTGATCGGCGACAAAGACCTCAAGGTCGCCAAGCTCTATGAAATGCTGCCGGCAGGCGCCGGCGAGAGCTCGGAAGGCCGCACGCCGGCCGACAACGCCACGGTGCGCTCGGTTTATGTGATTGGCCCGGACAAGAAGATCAAGCTGGTGCTGACCTATCCGATGACCACCGGTCGCAACTTCGACGAGATCCTGCGCGTCATCGATTCCATCCAGCTGACCGCCAAGCACCAGGTGGCGACGCCGGCCAACTGGAAGCAGGGCGACGACGTCATCATCACCGCCGCGGTCTCCAACGAGGACGCGATCAAACGCTTCGGCGCCTACGAGACGGTGTTGCCGTATCTGAGGAAGACGAAACAGCCGACGGCGTGAGCTTTCCTTCGCCCCGTTCACGGGGAGAAGGTGCCCGAAGGGCGGATGACGGGCGGCGCGGAGTTCGAGGAAAATAGCGCCCCGGCTCTATCCGGTGATTGTTGCCTTGAACGATAACCTTGCGGCGCCGGCGCTGCCCCTCATTGCCCTGCCGGGCATTTCTCCCCGTATAGAGACGGGGAGAAATCGCTGGTGTCCGAACCGGATAGATAGGTAACA
>JAEKLU010000268.1 GCA_019509685.1 Mesorhizobium sp.
AATGCGGTGCCGCCCCTTATCGGCCTGCAAGATCACGACGGTTGGCTCCGGCTATCAACCGCCCTGTTTCGTGCCGAAATCGACCTTCGGTGGCTGCATCTTGTCTTCGTCGACGGTGAAATTGGCGTAGGGCTCGTTGCTGCGGAACCAGAACGTTGCCCACAGCACCGAGGGGAAGGTCTTCAGCGTCAGATTGTAATCCTTGACCGCCAGGATGTAGTCGCGCCGCGCCACCGCGATGCGGTTTTCGGTGCCTTCGAGCTGCGCCTGCAGCGCCAGGAAGTTCTGGTTGGCCTTGAGGTCGGGATAGGCTTCCGACACCGCGATCAGCCGCGACAACGCGCTGGTCAGCCCGGCCTGGGCATCCTGGAACTTCTTGAGCGCTTCGGGATCCTTGAGCGTTTCCGGCGTCACCGTGATCTGCGTCGCCTTGGCGCGCGCCTCGACCACTGCGTCGAGCGTGTCCTTCTCATGCGAGGCGTAGCCCTTGACCGTCTCGACCAGGTTGGGGATGAGGTCGGCGCGGCGCTGGTACTGGTTCAGCACCTCGCTCCAAGCCGCCCTGGCGTTTTCCTCGGCCGTCGGGATGGTGTTGTAGCCGCAGCCGGCAAGCAGCGGCAGCACGAAAGCCATCATCAGGAAGGCGGGAAGCGTGCGGAACATGGATGGTGAGGCAAGGCGCTGGGCAAGCATGATCGGTCCCTCGACAGAAGTTGCATGCGAAGCATTACCACAATCGGCGCGCAAGAAAACGGCCTCGGCGGGAACGGGTTATCGGCACGTTACCATCGGCCGCAAGACTCTGTAATAACTGGCAATATCCTGTAGTTGACAAGACGCTGTAATTGGCGAGGCGATCACGATAAGGTCGGCGGAAGGCAGGACACCATCATGGCCGGACGACAGGACAGCGACAACGAATCGCGCCGTATCCTCGAGCGCGTCGCGCAGGAGACCGATCCGTCCGGCACCTCGCTGGTGGCGCGGACCGCGAAAGGCGTGCGCGACCACGTCGCCGCCGCCGACGCCGACCGCGCGGACCCGGTCGAGGTCTGGGGTACGCGCATTGGCAGGATACTCGGCCTGCTTCTGGCGCTGGGCCTGATGGTCTGGCTCGTGCTTTTCCTCATCCGGGGCAGCTAGGAATCAAAAAACAATGAGCGCCGAAAAACCCGACGCGCCGCGCGCGGTCATCGTCATTTCGAGCCATGTCGCCCGTGGTTCGGTCGGCAACCGCGCCGCTGTCTTTGCCTTGGAGACGCTGGGGTTTCCGGTCTGGGCGGTGCCGACGGTCATCCTGCCCTGGCATCCCGGCCACGGGCGGGCGACACGCATCGTGCCGCCGCTCGACCAGTTCAAGGCGCTGATGGCCGACCTCGAGCGCGCGCCGTGGCTGGACGAGGTTGGCGCCGTGCTTTCAGGCTATCTCGGCGAGGCGGGCCAGGCCGAGGCGGTCGCCTCGCTCGTCGCCGCCGTCAAGGCCAGGACGCCTGACGCGGTCTATATCTGCGATCCGGTGATGGGCGATTCGGGCGGCCTCTATGTGCCCGAACCAACCGCGGCCGCCATGCGCGACCGGCTGATGCCGATCGCCGACATCGCCACCCCCAACCGCTACGAGCTGGAATGGATGGCCGGCGCGCCGCTTCCCGACCTCAAATCGGTGATCTCGGCCGCACTCCATGCCGGGCCGTCGACCATGCTGGTCACCTCGGCGCCGTCGATGATGACCGGTAGCACCGGCAATCTTCTGCTCGACGGCACCCAGGCGCTGCTTGCCGAGCACCGCTTGATCGACAAGCCGCCGAACGGTCTGGGTGACCTGACGGCGGCCGTCTACCTCGCCCGCATCCTCTCCGGCCAACCGGCGATCAAGGCCCTGCAGTCGACCACGGCGGCGGTCTACGAGATACTCGCGCGCACCGCCAAGCGCGGCGGCGACGAATTGCAGCTCGAAACCGACGCGCAGAGCCTGTCGCATCCGATGGCCATGGTGCAGCTGCGCCACCTCACGCATCCGGGGCGGGACCGCCTGGCGTGATCTCGACCGAGGCCGTTCTGGTCGGCTTAGACGGCTGCAAGGCCGGCTGGATCGCCGTGCGGTGCGCGCCGGGCGCGGTGCCTTCCCTCGAGGTCTTCGCCAGCTTCGCGGCGCTGCTCGCGGCCAATCCCGACAACGCCGTTGTCGCCGTCGACATGCCGATCGGTCTGCCGGAGTTTTCGGGCAGAGGCGGGCGCGGACCGGAGGCGCTGGTGCGGCCGCTGCTCGGGCCACGCCAGTCCAGCGTCTTTTCGATCCCGTCCCGATCGGCGCTTTATGCGGACACCAACGAATTCACCACGATCGAAGCCTGGTACGCCGCGCATATCAGGGCAAGCGAGGTGGCCAGGACCACATCCGATCCGCCGCGCGGCGTTTCGATCCAGGCCTTTGGCATCTTCTCGAAGATCCGCGAGATCGACGCCTTGCTGATCGCGCGGCCCGATCTGCGCGGCCGCGTCTTCGAATCGCATCCGGAAGTCGCCTTCTGCCGCCTGAACGACGACCAGGCGATGCGGCTGCCGAAGAAGATCAAGGGTAGCATCAATCCCGCCGGCATGGCCGAACGCAAGGCGTTGCTGTGCCGGCACGGCTATGACATGGCCTTTCTCGACCAGGCGCCGCCGCGCGGCGCGGCCGCCGACGATTTCCTCGATGCCGCCGCGATGATGCTGATCGCCGGCCGCATCGCCAACGGCAAGGCCAGGCCGTTTCCCAGTCCGCCGCTCGTTGACGGTTTTGGCATACCGGTCGCGATCTGGGCGTGACAGTATCGGCTGACGCCCCGCTTTGACGCATGGCATTTATGATCAGCCTCCATAATTCTGCATTGCTCGCGACGGGCTTTTGCCGTTAGAGCCTTTCTCGACCGCAACGAGCTGCCGCCTCCAACCCGGAAAGGCCTTAGCCGCCCATGCCTCATCTTCCCGACCACCTCCTCGCCGGCTATCGCAATTTCATGAACGGCCGCTACCTCACCGAGAGCGGGCGCTATCGCGAACTCGCCCGCGAGGGGCAGGCGCCGGAGACCATGATCGTTGCCTGCTGCGATTCGCGCGCTGCGCCCGAAGCGATCTTCGATGCCGGCCCGGGTGAACTCTTCGTGCTGCGCAATGTCGGCAATCTGGTGCCGCCCTACGAGCCGGACGGCGAGTTCCATTCGACTTCGGCCGCGCTCGAATTCGCGGTCCAGAGCCTCAAGGTCAAGAACATCGTGGTCATGGGCCATTGCCGCTGCGGCGGCATCCGCGCCGCGCTCGACCCCAACTCGGCGCCGCTGTCGCCCGGCGACTTCATCGGCAAGTGGATGAGCCTGATCGCGCCTGCCGCCGAAACCGTGTCGTCGAGCACCTTCATGACGGCAACGGAGCGGCAGACGGCGCTGGAGCGCATCTCCATCCGCTATTCGCTCGCCAATCTCAGGACCTTCCCTTGCGTCTCCATCCTCGAAGGCAAGGGGCGGCTTTCGCTGCATGGCGCCTGGTTCGACATTTCGACCGGCGAGCTCTGGGTGATGAACAAGGATACCGGCGATTTCGAGCGGCCGGAGCTGTAGAGCAATTCCAGGAAAAATGTGAAGCGGTTAAGTTCGGCGACTTCGCCGTAACTCTCCGTCCGCAATTGCGTCAAAGGAGATAGAGGAGGCGTGATGGATCGGATCGGGCGGAGGCCCCTTCTCGCGGCGCTGCTGCTGCTATTCTCGATCATGGGCGCCAGCGCCGATGACGGCGCCATCATCGACCGCTGGTATTCGGCGCTTCTGGTCGCCGACCGCAGCGAACTCAGAGAGCTTTTGGCCGACGATGCGCGCATGAAGCTCGATGATATCGGCGTCATCCAGACCAAGCAGGATTTCATCGCTTCGATCGACGAATGGCAGGGCGCGGTCGCCGGCGCCACGATCCGCCACCGCATCGAGAAGAGCGCGAATGGCGAAACCACGGTGCTCGCCTGCTACGACTTCCCGGGAAACGACACGCTGATGCGCGAAACTTTCATTGTCGCCGGCGGCCGCATCATCGCCAGCACTCAGACAGCGGTCGCGCAGGACTGCAGCGACTATTAAGAACCGATGTTGCGCGGCGCCGAGCACCGCCCTACATCCGGGTGACCCGCCCGCATCATCCCACCGAACTGCTTAGTTGGATTTGCCCATGTCAAAAACCGTCGACCTCGCCGCCCATCCGCTCACCGTCTGGCAAGGGCCGCTCGGCCTGCCGGATTTCGCGCGCATCGGCGATGACGATTTCGGTCCGGTCTTCGATGCCGCGTTGAAAGCGCATGAAGCCGAGATCGATGCGATCGCGGGAAACAGCGAGGCGCCGACGATCGAAAACACGCTGGCAGCGCTCGAGCTTGCCGGCGAGCCGCTCGACCATGTGTCGTCGATCTTCTGGTGCCGGGCCGGTGCCCACACCAATGACGCGATCCAGGCCATGGAGCGCGAGATTTCGCCCAAGATGTCGCGGCATTTCTCGGCGATTTCGATGAACGAGAAACTGTTTGCCCGCATCGACGACCTCTATCGGCGCCGCGACAGTCTGAAGCTCGACGCCGAAACACTGCGCGTGCTGGAAAAGACCTGGAAAGGCTTTGTCCGTTCCGGCGCCAAGCTCGATGCCGAAGGCAAGAAGCGGCTCGCCACCATCAACGAGGAACTGTCCTCGCTCGGCACCAAATTCGGCCAGAACGTGCTGGCCGACGAACGCGACTGGGCGCTGTTTCTCGACGAGGCCGATCTTGCCGGCCTGCCTGATTTCCTCAAAAGCGCAATGGCCGAGGCCGCCGAAACGCGCGGCCAGAAGGGCCGCTATGCGGTGACCTTGTCGCGCTCGATCTACGAGCCGTTCTCGACGTTTTCCGAGCGTCGCGACCTGCGCGAAGTCGCCTTCAACGCCTTCATCATGCGCGGCCAGAATGGCGGCGCTTCCGACAACACCGATGTCGTACGCGACATGCTGAAGCTGCGCGCCGAAAAGGCGAAGCTGCTCGGCTACGGTTCCTTCGCCGCGCTCAAGCTCGACGACACCATGGCAAAGACGCCGAAGGCCGTGCACGATCTGCTCGACCCGGTCTGGGAGAAGGCGCTGGAGAAGGCCGCCGCCGACCAGAAGCAGCTGGAGCGGCTGGCGGCGGCAGCCGGCAGCAACGAAACATTCGCGGCCTGGGACTGGCGCTTCTACCAGGAGAAGCTGCGCGCCGAAAAATTCGCCTTCGACGAGGCGGAGCTCAAGCCATATCTGCAGCTGGAACGTGTCATCGAGGCATGCTTCGATGTCGCCACGAAGCTGTTCGGCATCACCTTCGAGGAGAAGAAAGGCATTGCCGCCTGGCACCCGGACGCCCGCGTCTTCGTGGTGAAGAACGCCGACGGCAGCGAGCGCGGCCTGTTCCTGGCCGACTATTTCGCGCGGCCATCCAAGCGCTCCGGCGCCTGGATGAGCGCGCTGAAATCCGGCTATAAGCTCGGCCATGGCTCAAGGCCGGTGATCTACAACATCATGAACTTCGCCAAGCCGCCGGCCGGCGAGGCAGCGCTGTTGTCGGTCGACGAGGCCAAGACGCTGTTCCATGAATTCGGCCATGCGCTGCACGGCATGCTGACCGACGTCACCTGGCCGTCGGTGTCGGGAACCTCGGTCAGCCGCGATTTCGTCGAGCTGCCCTCGCAGCTCTACGAGCACTGGCTGACGGTGCCGGCGGTGCTGGAAAAACATGCGCTGCACGTCAAGACCGGCAAGCCGATGCCGAAGGCGCTGCTCGACAAGATGCTCGCCGCCCGCACCTTCGGCGCCGGCTTCGCGACGGTCGAGTTCACCGCATCGGCATTGATCGACATGGCCTATCATGCCCGGCCGGATGCGCCGGAAAAGCCGCTTCGATACGAGGCCGAAACGCTCGAGAAGCTGCACATGCCAGACACCATCGCTATGCGTCACCGCACCCCGCATTTCGGCCATGTCTTTTCCGGCGACGGCTACTCGGCCGGCTATTATTCCTACATGTGGTCGGAAGTGCTCGACGCCGACGCCTTCTCGGCCTTCGAGGAGACCGGCGACCCCTTCAACCCGGCGCTGGCCGAGCGGCTGCGCAAGAACATCTATGCCGCCGGCGGATCGAAGGATCCGGAAGAGCTGTACACCGCGTTCCGCGGCAAAATGCCTTCGCCGGAAGCGATGATGGTGAAGCGAGGGCTGGTGTAGGCGGCCTTCCCTTCTCCCCTTGTGGGAGAAGGTGGATCGGCGCGGTAGCGCCGAGACGGATGAGGGGTGTTCCAGCGGAGTGAGACGTTGGTGTTCCCTGGAGCACCCCTCATCCGTCGCCTTCGGCGACACCTTCTCCCACAAGGGGAGAAGGGGGAGCCTTATCCTTCCACGGATCCTTGACCCTCGGCCACACCGGCCGTTTCAATTTCCTGTAATCCGTCACCGCCGGATTGCTCGGATAGGAACTCGGCGCCGCGACGTAGATGATCTCGGCGGCGATCGGTTCGAAGCCGGCGTAGAAATGGTTGGTCGATTTGATCAGCAGGATGTCCTTGGCCATCGGATCGATGCCGATGTTGGAGAAGATGTCCGGCTCGAAGGTCTGGGTGCGGTTGGTGTTCAGGATAACATCGACCTCGGTGCCTTCGATGCGCACCACGGCCGACGGCCCCAACGTCACCCGGCTCGGGCCAAAACTTTGCCAGGCTTCATTGATCGTCTTCAGCACCGTGACGCGCGCGTCGATCGGCTCGCCGGCCTGCGGTCCGGCCTTGCCGCCGAAACGCAGGTCGATGACCGCTCCTTCACCAGCCGCGTGACAGAAGGTTACCGCGATCGGGTCCCAGATGGTCGCCAGCCCTACATTGTGGATGCCGCGCTGAAGCAGTTCGCGAAGCACGTTCGTGCCATCGCCCGGCACGCCGCCGCCGGGATTGTCCCAGATATCGGCGATCACCACCGGCTTGTCCTGGCGCCCGGCGCAGACCGCCAGCGCCCGGTCGATGCCGTCGGCGGTGTTTAGCATCGTCATCGCCGTCTGCTCGCGCATGGCGTAGAGCTCGCGCCCGAGGCTTTCCGCCAACGCATCGCCCCTGGCCTTGTCGTTGTCGGTGACGACCAGGATGCGCGTGCCCATTTCCGGCACGTCGGCGGCCATGAAGCCGTGGACGACCGAGATTGACAGCACGCCATCCTTGCCATGCAGGTGTTTTATCTTGTCGACGAAAGAGCGCATCGGCTCGCGGCTGGTCGGCAGCACCTGGATCATGCGGCAGTCGAAGGTCGAGATCGCCGGCTCGATCTCGCCGCGCGCCGCCGCCAGGCCGAGCTCGACCACATGCTCGCCGCGCTCGTAGAAGTCGGTGTGCGGGAATTCGAGGAAATAGGCCATGACATCGCAAGCCGCCACGCGCTTCGGCGTGAGATGGCTGTGCGGATCGAATTCCGAGGCGATCACCACTTTCGGGCCGACGATGTTGCGCACGCGCT
The DNA here is from genome assembly GCA_019509685.1 of Mesorhizobium sp. Next base: position 7,516 of record JAEKLU010000268.1, read on the forward strand.
CCAGCAGATCGCCTTCGCAGTCGTCATAGCCTTGCGCCACCATGGCGCCGTGCAGGCCGAGGATGACGGCATCGACCGGCAGCGCCGCCTTGAGCTGATCGAGGATCTCGTCACGCAGCGCTTCAAAGGTCTGCCGCTGCACCAGGCCGCCGGGCTCGGCCCAGGTCGCGGTGCCTTCGATGACGGTGAGCCCTTCCGCGGCCGCGCGCTTGCGCAGCGCCACGATCGGCGAGGAGCACAAAGTCGGCGTCTCCGGATGCTTGCCTGGCCCGGCATAGAAGGCCATGTCGAACGAGGCCCGGTCGGTCGGCACCGGCGAGAAGGTGTTGGTTTCCGTCGCCAGCGAGGCGGTGAAGATGCGCATGCAGACTTTCCTGGAATTGCTATTTGACCGCCCCGAGCGCCAGCCCGCGGACAAGGTAGCGTTGCAGCCAGATGAAGAGGATCGCCACCGGCAGCGTCGCCAGCAGCGTGGCCGCCATGACATGGTGCCATTCGATCGTGTAGCGGCCGGCGACCAGCGAGAAAACCTGGATCGGCAGCGTGTAGCTTTCCTGGCTGCGCAGCATGGTCAGCGCGACGACGAACTCGTTCCAGGCATTGATGAAGGTAAAGATGGCGGTGACGGCGATCGCCGGCAGGCAAAGCGGCAGGAACACTTTGCGCAGCGTCAGCCAGCGTCCGGCGCCTTCCATCCAGGCAGCTTCCTCGAGATCGCGCGGAATGGTGTCGAAATAGCTCTGCAGCATCCAGACGGTGAAGGCGACGTTGAAGGCCATGTAGATGAAGCCGAGCGCGGTCGTCGATTCGACCAGCCCCCAGGCGGCCATCAGCCTAAACAGGCCGAGCACCAGCACGATCGGCGAGATCATCTGCGAGATCAGAAGGAACTGGCGGAAGGCACCATAGCCGGCAAAGCGAAAGCGCGACATGGCGTAGGCCGCCGGCACCGAGATCAGGATGGCGCCGACGGTCGCCAGCGCCGAGACATAGAGCGAGTTCATGAGCGCGCGTCCGAAGCCGGTCGCCACCCACATGTCGGAAAAATTCGACCAGCGGAATTCGCTCGGCCACCAGGTTGGAGTCAGCACCTCGGTGCGCGGCTTGACTGCGGTCAGGAACATCACGGCGAAGGGGAAGATCGTCACCACGATCAGCGGTGCGAGCAGCAGCCAGGCGATGATGGTGCGTTTCAGCTTGCCGCTCATGCCCGCTGCTCCCGCATGGCCAGACGCACATAGATCAGGGTGAAGACAAGCAGGATGGCGAACATCACCAGCGAGACCGCCGAGGCTTCGCCCAGTTTGCCGATGCGGAAGGCAAGCTTGTAGAGGTGGGTGACGAGGATGTCGGTCGAGTTCGCCGGCCCGCCCTGCGTCATCACCCAGATGATCGGGAAGGAATTGAAGACGTAGATGGTGTTGAGCACGATGGCGATGTTGATGAACGGTTTCAGCAGCGGAAAGGTGATCTCGCGGAATTGCTGCAGCGGTGTCGCGCCCTCGAGCGCCGCCGCCTCGTAGAGATCGTCGGGGATCGACGACAGGCCGCCGAGGAAGATCGTAGTGGTGAACGGCACCGTCACCAATATGCCGATCAGCACCTGCATCGGGAAGGCGGTCTCGGCGCGCGCCAGCCACTGGATGTTCTCATGGATCAGGCCGAGCCCGATCAGCGCCGAATTCAGCATGCCGCTTTCGCCGTTGAGCGCCCAGCGCCAGACCACCGCCGTCATCGTCAGCGACACCGCCCAGGGCAGCATGATGATGACGCGGGCAATGCCGCGGCCGTAGAAATCCATGTTGAGGATCATCGCCACCGGGACCGACAGCAGCAGCGCGCCGCCGACCACGAGCACCGTCCACAGTCCGGTCCGCCAGAGCGCTGCGACAAAATCCGGATCGGCAAACAACTCGGTGAAATTGGCGAAGCCGGTGAAGTCGCGCAGCTGGCCGAAGCGGCTGACGTCATGCGTCGAGATCTGCACCAGGTCCCAGACCGGCCAGAAGATCACCACCGCCGCCAGGAATAGGCTGGGCAGGGTCAGCAGATAGGGCAGGATCCGGCTTTGCATCGACTGGTTTGTATCGCGTTGCGGGTGGAGATTGGATTGCGCTGGCTTAACGATCGACTTAATCCCGCCTCGTTCTTCTCAGGACACGGCTTCAGGATTGCTTGCAAGCGTCGATGCTGCCCCTCACCCTTCTGCCTTTCCCCGCGGCGGTTGCGGAAGAGAGCCATTCCTCTCCCCCGTCGATCGGGGGAGAGGTGTCGAGCGAAGCTCGACGGAGTGGGGGTCGACGCTTTGGTGCAAGGTGAGGCGATATTTGCGTCGAATTCCCTTCGTATGGCGGTGGCGGTTGCCAGGTGGTTCCCCCACTCCGTCTCGGCTTCGCCGAGCCACCTCTCCCCCCTCCGGAGGGAGAGGAAGGAAAAGGGTGGCGCGCTCCGACGGGGTGGAGCGCGCCACGGGCGCAGGGAGATACGCCCTTATTTCTTCTTGAGCACCGCGTTGGCCTTGTCGGCGGCGTCCTTCAGGCCTGCCTCGGGGTCACCGCCGAGGTAGATTTTCTGCATGGCATCCGATGTGATCTGGGCGACCTCTTCCCAGCCGGGGATGACCGGGGCGAAGCGGGCGTCAGGCAGGAGCGCGGTGAAGGCGGCCAGGTCGGCGTTGTTGACGTAATAATCCATCTTGGCCTCTTCCTTGTTCACCGGCAGGAAGCCTTCGCCTTGCGTGAACTTGGCGCGCTGCTCCTTGGTGAACAGGAAGTCGAGCAGCTTCCAGGCCTCGTCCTTGTTCTTGGAGTTCTTGAACATGATGATCGAATCGGTGACGCCATAGGTGCCGCGCGCGCCGGTCGGGCCCGCCGGAATGGCGGCGACGCCATATTTCAGGCTCGGCGCCTCTTCCTTGATCTGGTTGGACAGGAAGGGCGCGGTGATCATCATGCCGACCTTGCCCTGCTTGAACAGGTTCTGCACGTCCTCACGGTTGTTGGAAGTGACGCCCGGTTCCGTCAGGCCTTCGTCGATCATCGACTTGTAGAGCTTGGCCGCCTCGAGCGCGCCCGGCGTGCCGAGGCCCGATGTGCCGTCCTTGTTGAGGATCTCGGTGCCCTGCGACCACATCGCGTAGTAGTAGTAGACGTCGGTCTCGATTTCCTTGCCCTGCAAGCCGAAGCCGAAGGCGCCGATCGCCTTGATCTTGCGCGCGTCGTCCTGCAGCTCGGTCCAGGTTGCCGGCGGCTTGGCGATGCCGGCTTTCTCGAACAGCTCCTTGTTGTAGTACATGGCGCGCGCAGAGGCGGCGATCGGCAGGCCATAGGTGTGGCCGCCCATGATCGAAGGCTGCAGGAAGGTGTCGATGAAGCGGTCCTTGAACTCGGGCTTGATGTAGCTGTCGAGCGGCTCGGCGACGTCCTGCTGCACGAAATCGATCAGCCAGCGCGTGCCGATGATCGACAGGTCCGCATTCGTGCCGGCGCTGATGTCAGTGGTCAACTTCTGCAGCAGCACGTCCCACGGCACCACTTCGTATTTGATGGTGATGCCCGGGTTGGCTGCCTCGAATTCCTTCTTGACCGCCTCGAAATAAGGGCCGGTCTTGGCGCTGTATTCGGCAACGGTGACGCGCACCTCGCCGGCGTCGGCGGGCACGGCCAACGCCAGCATGCTCATTCCGGCCAACAGGCCGACAGTCCATTTCGCAAGGCTCATCTGATTTCTCCCATTGATGCACGTTGGCGCCTGACTCTTATGAGCGCAGGATTTATGTGACTTTCCTACATTATCCATCATTTGAGGCCATGCAAGCAGTTTATCGTGTTGCTTATTTACATTTGGTTGGGTAGCGTACCCAGTCAAAAATGAAGGGGCGGAGGAGCGCGCAGCGTGGTTTCGAGAACCGAGTTCGAGGGCAAGACGGTTGTCGTCACCGGCGCGGGCGGCGGCCTTGGTTCGGCGATCGTGGCGCTTATGGCCGAGCGCGGCGCACGCATCGTCGGTTGTGATCAGTCGGCGGAAGCGCTGGCCAGCCCGCATATCGCCTCGCGCCATGTCTTCAACCTGCTCGACCGGGCCTCGATCGAAGCGGCAATCCCGGCCTTGCTCGACCGGGACGGCGTTCCCGACATCCTGATCAACGATGCCGGCTAGACGCGCGCCGAGACACTGAGGGCGCTGACGGCGGATAAGATCGAGCACGAGCTCGACCTCAACCTGACCGGCGTCATGACTTTCGCCGACCCGGTCATCAAGGCGATGGCGGCGCGCGGCTCCGGCAGCATCGTCTTCATCTCCTCGGTCAACGCGATTTCGCATTTCGGCAATCCGGCCTATGCCGCCGCCAAGGCCGGCATCAACGCCTACGCCAAGTCGATCGCCGTCGAGCTCGGCCGCGACGGGTTGCGCGCCAATGTCGTGTGCCCGGGTTCGATCCGCACCGCCGCCTGGGACCATCGCCTGGCCAAGGATCCGGAAATCCTCGGCCGCCTGCAGCGGCTCTATCCACTCGGCCGCATCGTCAATGCTGTGGAAGTGGCCGAAGCCGTGGCTTTCCTTGCCTCCGACCGCGCATCCGGCATAACTGGAGCGGTGGTGCCGGTGGACGCCGGGCTGACAGCCGGCTACCTGCCCTTCATCGATGACATTCTGGGAGCGTGACCATGACCGACGTCCAGTTTCGCAACCTGTCGAAATCCTTCGGCCAGCACAAAATCCTCGAGGACATCGACCTCGACATCCGGACCGGCGAGTTCGTCGTGCTGGTCGGGCCGTCCGGCTGTGGCAAGTCCACCCTGCTGCGCATGCTGGCCGGGCTGGAGACGATCACCTCCGGCGATCTGCTGATCGGCGGGGTGCGCGCCAACGAGTTGCCGCCGCAGCAGCGCAACATCGCCATGGTGTTCCAGTCCTATGCGCTGTTTCCGCACCTGAAGGCTGCGGAGAATATCGGCTTCGGCCCGAAGATCCGTGGCGAGAACCGCACCGCCATCGATGCCAAGGTCAAGAAGGCGTCCGGGGTGCTCAACCTCTTCTCCTATCTCGACCGCTACCCGAGGCAATTGTCGGGCGGCCAGCGCCAGCGCGTCGCCATGGGCCGCGCCATCGTGCGCGAGCCTTCGGTGTTTTTGTTCGACGAGCCGCTTTCGAACCTCGATGCGCAATTGCGGGTGCAGATGCGCACCGAGATCAAGGCGCTGCACCAGCGGCTGAAATCGACCATCGTCTATGTCACCCACGACCAGATCGAGGCCATGACCATGGCCGACCGCATCGTGGTGATGGATCGCGGCCGCATCCAGCAGGTCGGCGCGCCACTGGAGCTTTACGACAAGCCGGCCAACAAGTTCGTCGCCGGTTTCCTCGGCTCGCCGTCGATGAGCTTTGTCTCCGGGGCGCTGAAGTCGACGTCGGACAAGACCTGGTTCGAGTCGGCCGGCGGCGGGCGCCTTGCGCTCGCCGGCAAGGCTGCGCCGGCAGGCAGTGCTGTAGAGGCCGGCATCCGGCCCGAGCACTTTGTCATCGGTGAAGCTGCCGATGCCATGGCGCTCAAGGTGGATGTCGTCGAGCCGACCGGTTCCGAGACCCATGTCTATGGCGCCATCGGCGCCGACACGGTACGCGCGGTGTTCCACGATCGGCTGCCGGTCAGGCCGGGCGACCTGTTGCCGGTCTCGGTCGACCCCCGCAACATCCATCTGTTCGACAAGGCGACGGGCCTGCCGCTATAACGCCCACCCTTGTGAGGCAATGGCATGAAGACGAAGCGACAAACACGATGACGAAAACACGGGCATGAAGACGCCGGCCGACATCATCACGCGGCTGCAGCTGATGTCGCAGGACGGCACCAAATCGGATCGCCGGCTGGCCAGCCTCGTTCTGTCCGATCTCGATTTCGCCTCCAAGGCGGCGATTTCGGAGATCGCCGCACGCGTCGGCGTCAGCGAGCCGACGGTGACGCGCTTTTGCCGCAACCTCGGCTGCGAGGGACTGCGCGACTTCAAATTCTATCTGGCGCAGGCCATCGCCATCGGCGGCCAGTATCTGTCGCCGGAGCCGCTCAGCCGCGATGCGCGCGAGCAGCGCATCGCTTCGGCCATCACCGAAGCGGCGATCGCCGCCATCAAGCGCGCCAGCGAGAACCTCGACATGAGCGTGCTGGTGAGCGTGGCCGCCCGCATTGCCAGCTCAGGCAATATCCTGTGCATCGGCTCCGGCGGCATCTCTTCGATGCTGGCGACCGAGATGCAGAACCGTCTGT
>JAEKLU010000164.1 GCA_019509685.1 Mesorhizobium sp.
CGCGTCGCGCCCGCATTGCGGGCATTTGACATGCCGCCATGTCGGGTGACGGTCGAGCGGATTGCCGGGACGATCGAACTCGATGTCGTCGGGCAGCTTGACCGGCAGGTCGGCCTTCGGCACCGGCACGACGCCGCAATGCTCGCAATGGATCATCGGGATCGGGCAGCCCCAGTAGCGCTGGCGCGAGATGCCCCAGTCGCGCAGGCGGAAATTCACCTTGCGCTCCGCCATCGGCCGGCCGCCGATCATCTTTTCCTCCAGCAGTTTTGCGACTTCGTCGAAGGCCTGCTCGGGCTTCATGCCGTCGAGGAAGCGCGAATTGATCATCACGCCGTCGTCGACATAGGCCTCTTCCGTGACCTGGAAGGTTTTTGCGTCGGCGTCTTCCGGCATCACCACCGGAATGACCGGCAGGCCGTATTTGTTGGCGAAGTCCAGATCGCGCTGATCGCCCGACGGGCAGCCGAAGATGGCGCCGGTGCCATATTCCATCAGCACGAAATTGGCGACATAGACCGGCAGCGTCCAACTCTCGTCGAACGGATGGACGACGCGAATGCCGGTGTCGAAGCCCTTCTTCTCGGCCGTCTCCAGTGCCGCCACCGAGGTGCCCATATGGCGGACCTCGTCGATGAACTTGGCCAGCTCGACATTGGTCTCGGCCGCCTTTTTCGCCAGCGGATGGTCGGCGGCGACCGCCATGAACGAAGCGCCGAAAATGGTGTCGGGCCTGGTCGTGTAGACTTCCAGCTCGTGGGCATCGCCGACAGGCTTGGCCAGCGGCCAGCGGATCAGCAGCCCTTCCGAGCGGCCGATCCAGTTCTGCTGCATCAGCTTGACCTTCTCCGGCCATTCGCCAAGGCTATCCAGCGAATCCAGCAGGTCCTGCGCATAGTCGGAGATCTTGAAGAACCATTGCGTCAGCTCGCGCTGTTCGACCAATGCGCCCGAGCGCCAGCCGCGGCCGTCGATGACCTGCTCATTGGCAAGCACCGTCATGTCCTCCGGGTCCCAATTCACCTTGGAGGATTTGCGCGTCACCAGCCCCTTCTCGACGAAGTCGAGGAACAGCATCTGCTGGCGGTGGTAATAATCGACGTCGCAGGTGGCGAATTCGCGCGCCCAGTCGAGCGACAGGCCCATCATCTTGAGCTGCTCGCGCATGGCGGCGATGTTGGCGTAGGTCCATTCCTTGGGGTGGACCTTGTTCTGCATGGCGGCGTTTTCGGCCGGCATGCCGAAGGCGTCCCAGCCCATCGGATGCAGCACGTTGAAACCCTTGGCGCGTTTGTAGCGCGCCACCACGTCGCCCATCGTATAGTTTCGGGTGTGGCCGATATGGATCTTGCCCGACGGATAGGGAAACATCTCGAGCACGTAATATTTCGGCTTCGGGTCGTCGTTCCGGGCCTCGAACAGCTTCTTTTCGGCCCAGGCCTTCTGCCATTTGGGCTCTGACGTGCGCGGATTGTATCGTTCGGTTGCCATCGGGTGTTTTTCACTTAAAAGCAGGCGTGAGGTGCCGGACGAGGCCGGTGGCCAAGGTAAATGTCGTCGCGGTGTTCACCATGGATTGCCGGACCCGTCAACTGCGGCGAGCCGGCCAGGACGATTAAAGACAGGCAGGATATAGGCATGGCGACCACCGTCGAACAGTTTTTCGCCGTCAAGGCGAGGATCACCGCTGCCGAGCGCGAGGCGGGCCGCGACGCCGGTTCGGTGACGTTGGTTGCCGTGTCGAAGACTTTTGAGGCCGACGCCATCCGCCCGGTCATCGAAGCCGGCCAGCGCGTCTTCGGCGAGAACCGCGTCCAGGAGGCGCAGGCCAAATGGCCGGCGCTGAAAGCCGAATTCCCCGACGTCGAACTGCATCTGATCGGCCCGCTGCAGTCGAACAAGGCCAAGGAAGCCGTCGCTTTGGCCGACGTCATCGAGACCGTCGACCGCGAGAAGATCGCCGCCGAGATCGCCAGGGAGATCGCCAGGCAAGGCCGCACACCAAGGCTGTATGTCCAGGTCAACACCGGCTCGGAGCCGCAAAAGGCCGGCATCGAGCCACGTGACGCGGTTGCCTTCGTTGCCCGCTGCCGCGATGTCCACGGTCTCGCCATCGAAGGCCTGATGTGCATTCCGCCGGCCGACGAAAACCCCGGCCCGCACTTCGCCTTGCTGGAAAAGCTGGCGCGTGGGGCCGGCGTCGCAAAACTGTCTATGGGCATGTCCGGCGACTACGAGACCGCCATCGCCTTCGGCGCCACCAGCGTGCGGGTCGGCTCGGCGATCTTTGGCAGCCGCTGACAAGCCACGCATTTAGGCCAGCTTGGCAGGTCGCTGCCCCACCTCTTGAAACGAAACGCCCCGTTCCTATTTGCTCCCCTGTCATCCAACATTCCTCGGGGAATCCCACCATGCGCTATAACCAGCTCGGCAATACCGGCCTGTTCGTTTCCGAACTCTGCCTCGGCACCATGACCTTCGGCGCCGCCGGCCAGAATGCCCAATGGGGCCTGATCGCCAGCCTCGACCAGAAGGGGGTGAACGAGATCGTCGGCCGTTCGATCGCCACCGGCGTCAATTTCTTCGATACGGCGGACGTCTATTCCGTCGGCCAGTCCGAGCAATTGCTGGGACAATCGCTGAAGGATCTCGGCGTCAAGCGTTCCGACGTCATCATCGCCACCAAGGTCCATGGCGCCATGGGCCAGGGCCCGAACGAGCGCGGCTCTTCGCGTGGCCACATCATGGATTCGGTAGAGGGCAGCCTGAAACGGTTGCAGCTCGACCACATCGATCTCTACCAGCTGCACGGCACCGACACCGTGACGCCGATCGACGAGACGCTGCGCGCGCTCGACGACCTCGTCGCCAGCGGCAAGGTGCGCTATGTCGGCGTCTCCAACTGGCAGGCCTGGCGCATCGCCAAGGCGCTCGGCCTTGCCGAACGCAAGGGGTACGCCCGCTTCGAGACGATCCAGTCCTATTATTCGGTCGCCGGCCGCGATCTCGAGCGCGAGATCGTGCCGCTGATCAACGAAGAGAAGCTCGGTCTTATGGTCTGGTCGCCGATGGCGGGCGGCCTGCTGTCTGGTAAGTACGGCCCCGGCGCGCCGGGCAATGGCGAGGGCCGCCGCGCCGCCTTCAACTTCCCGCCGGTCAATGAAGACCGTGCCTGGGCGGCGGTCGCCGTCATGCGCGACATCGCCAAAAAGCACGATGTCGGCGTCGCCACGGTGGCGCTCGGCTATGTCCTGGCAAAGCCGTTCGTGATGAGCGTCATCATCGGCGCCAGCCGCATGGACCAGCTCGAGCAGAACCTTGCGGCCACGACCGTGAAACTCGACGCCGACGACCTCGCCAAGCTCGATGAGGTCAGCGCGCTGCCGGCCGAATATCCGGGCTGGATGCTGGAGCGGCAGGGCGCCGGGCGCCGTCCCGCGCCTTTCGTCCCGAAGACCTGATCATCTTTGACGTTTCCGGAAGCCGCGTGCCCATCGGCGCGCGGCTTTTGATTTCTGTTTTAGAGACGCACGGTCTCGGCGAGAAAATCCAGAAAGGCCCGCACTCGGGCCGGCAAATGCTTGCCCTGGCCGACATAGACGGCGTGCGTCGGTTCCAAATCGCCGGGGTTGAACGCTTCCAGCAGCGGCACCAGACGGCCAGCAGCGATGTCGGGCTCGACATGCCACAGCGCCAGCCTGGCGATACCGGCGCCGGCGATCGCCGTGCGCCGCATCGCCTCGCCATCGGTTAGTGTCAGGTTTCCGCCAATCGGGACAATGATCGAGGCGCCCGTCGCATCGACGAACGGCCA
>JAEKLU010000269.1 GCA_019509685.1 Mesorhizobium sp.
GCTCCATGCGCTCGATCACCTTCCACTGCTCGGCGATCTGGCCGGACAGCTCCTCGATGGTCTTTTCCTGCTCGGCGGCGCGGATTTCCAGCGTCGTCAACCGGTCGGCGGGCGTGTTCATTGCGGTGCTCACTCCAGCCCCATGATGCGAATTTCGAGACCGTCATATTAGCGAATGTGAAGCTCCCGGCCACGTTCGAAATTGACAAGGGCGCGCGGATTTGTCGAGAGTGAAAGGCCGATTGGCAGGCGCGGGGCATCATGCTAGGCATTTTGACCAAGCGATAAAAAATAAAGAGTGGGACAGGCTGCATGGCGCAAGCCGCAATCGAGCTCATAGGCATCAATAAGAGCTTTGGCGCCGTGCGTGCCAACCGCGACATCAATCTCGAAGTCACGCGCGGCACGATCCACGGCATTGTCGGCGAGAACGGCGCCGGCAAGTCGACGCTGATGTCGATCCTTTACGGCTTCTACCAGGCCGACAGCGGCGAAATTCGCGTCGGCGGCGAGCCGGCATCGATCAAAACGTCCAATGACGCCATCGCGCTCGGCATCGGCATGGTGCACCAGCATTTCATGCTGGTCGACAATTTCACGGTGCTGGAAAACATCATCCTCGGCGCCGAGAGCGATGCGCTGCTGAAGCGCAGCATCGCCAAGGCGCGTTCCGAACTCGAACGCCTGGAACGCGAATACGGGTTGGAAGTCGATCCCGACGCCATCATCGAGGAATTGCCGGTTGGACTGCAGCAACGTGTCGAAATCCTCAAGGCGCTTTATCGCGGCGCCGAGATCCTGATCCTCGACGAGCCGACGGGCGTGCTCACTCCGGCCGAGGCCGACCATCTGTTTCGCATCCTCAAGCAATTGAAGGAGCAGGGAAAAACGGTGGTGCTGATCACCCACAAGCTGCGCGAGATCATGGCCATCACCGACAATGTTTCGGTCATGCGCCAGGGCACGATGGTGGCGACGCGCGAGACAGTCAAGACCACCGTCGAGGAATTGGCCGAACTGATGGTCGGGCGGCGCGTGCTGCTGCGGGTCGAAAAAGGCGAAGCGGAAGCCGGCGCCGTCAAGCTCGCGGTCAAGAACCTGACGGTGAAGGATTCTCGCGGCGTCACCATGGTCGACGACATCTCGTTCGATATCCGCGCCGGCGAGATTGTCGGCATTGCCGGTGTGGCCGGCAACGGCCAGTCCGAATTGCTCGAGGCGATTTCCGGCATCAGGCGCGCCGTTTCGGGCTCGGTCATGCTCGACGGCAAGCCGATCGACCTGACCGGCGCCGCCGATCCCGGCGAGTTGCGCGACCGCGGGCTGGCTCACGTGCCGGAGGATCGCCATCATGTCGGACTGGTGCTGGCCTTCGAGGAGAACGAGAATTCGATCCTCGGCTACCATGACGACCCACGCTATCTGAAAGGGCCGTTCCTCAACATCGACGTCATCATGGCCGATGCCAAGGACAAGATCGAGAAATACGACATAAGACCGGGCAATCCGCGGCTGAAGACGGCGAATTTCTCCGGAGGCAACCAGCAGAAGATCGTGCTGGCGCGCGAAATGGAACAAGACCCAGGTGTCCTCATTGTCGGCCAGCCGACACGCGGCGTCGATGTCGGCGCCATCGAGTTCATCCACAAGCGGCTGATCGCCATGCGCGACCAAGGCAAGGCGGTGCTGGTGGTGTCTGTCGAACTCGACGAGATCCGCTCGCTCTCCGACCGCATCCTGGTGATGTTTGCCGGCCGCATCGTCGGCGAGCGTGGGCCCGAGGCGACCGAGGGCGAGCTCGGCCTGTTGATGGCGGGCGTCGAGCAGCAGGAGGCTGCCCAATGAGCACGCCTTACGCCAAGCTGCCGGCCTGGGCCGATTATGGGCTGATCCCGCTGATCAATTTGTCGGTGGCCTTCATCGTCGCCGGCTTCGTCGTGCTTCTGGTCGGTGAAAATCCATTCCGCGCCGCCGTCATCCTGGTCGAGGGCGCCTTCGGCAAGGGAACCGGCATCGCCTTCACCCTCTTCTATGCCACCACCTTCATCTTCACTGGTCTGTCGGTGGCGGTTGCGGCGCATTGCGGCCTCTTCAACATCGGCACCGAGGGCCAGGCCTATATCGCCGGCCTCGGCATCGCCATCGTCTGCCTTTCCTTCGACAGTGTGCTGCCGTGGTGGCTGACATTTCCGCTGGCGATCGTCGCCGCGGCGCTCGTGGGGGCGTTGTGGGCGCTGATCCCCGCCTATCTGCAGGCCAAGCGCGGCTCGCACATCGTCATCACCACCATCATGTTCAATTTCATCGCCGCCTCGATCATGGTCTATTTGCTGGTCGGCCCGTTGAAGCCGGCGGCCTCGCAGGCGCCGCAGACCCGCAACTTCCTCGCCGGCGCCGAATTGCCGAAGCTCAACTGGATCATTGAACTGTTCGGCGCCAAGATCCGCTCGGCGCCGCTCAATGTCTGCTTCCTGCTGGCGCTGGTCATGGCCTTCCTGGTCTGGCTGCTGATCTGGCGCACAAAGCTCGGCTACGAGATGCGCACCTATGGCCACAGCCCGAAAGCGGCGCGCTACGCGGGCATTTCGGAGACGCGCATCGTGCTCACCGCCATGATGATCTCAGGCGCGCTGGCCGGCATGATGGCGCTCAACCCGGTGATGGGCGACCAGCACAATGTCGCGATCGACTTCGTCTCCGGCGCCGGCTTCGTCGGCATCGCCGTGGCGCTGATGGGCCGGCTGCATCCGGTCGGCATCGTGCTGGCGGCGATCCTGTTCGGCATGCTGTACCAGGGCGGCGCCGAACTCGCTTTCGAAATGCCGGCGATTTCCCGCGACATGATCGTCATCATCCAGGGCCTGGTCATCCTGTTTGCCGGTGCGCTGGAGCACATGTTCCGGCCCTATGTGCAGGCGCTGTTCGCCTCGTTCAGTCCGCGATCGGTCGGCATGGAAGCGGTCAAGGGGAAGGGTGCCTGAGATGGACGCGTTCAACATGATCGTCCAAACCCTGGACTCGACCATCCGCCTTTCGGTACCGCTGCTGCTTGCCTGTCTGGCCGGTCTCTATTCGGAACGCGCAGGCGTTTTCGACATCGGGCTGGAAGGCAAGATGCTGGTCGGCGCCTTTGCCGGCGCCGCCGCCGCCTCGGTCTTCCATTCAGCTCTTCTCGGCCTGGGCATGGCGATCATAATGTCGGTGGCCTTTGCGCTGGTGCACGGCTTTGCCTCGATCACGCATCGCGGCAACCAGATCGTCTCGGGCGTGGCGATCAATTTCGTCGCCGCCGGCTCGACCATCATCCTCGGCCAGGCCTGGTTCCAGCAGGGCGGGCGTACGCCGGCGCTGCAACCCGGCGAACGCTTCGAGGCCATCGCCTGGCCGGGCGCCGAGGCCATCCGTGGCGTGCCGATCATCGGACCGATCTATGCCGAACTTCTGTCCGGGCACTCGATCCTGGTCTACCTCGCTTTCGTGATGGTGCCGTTCACCTGGTGGGTGCTGTTTCGCACCCGCTTTGGGCTACGCCTGCGCGCCGTCGGCGAGAACCCGGCCGCCGTCGACACCGCGGGCATCTCCGTCGCCTGGCTTCGCTACCGGGCGCTGATCTGCACCGGCGTGCTGACCGGCATTGCCGGCGCCTATCTGTCGATGGTGCAGAATGGCGGCTTCGTGAAGGACATGACCGCGGGCAAGGGCTATATCGCGCTGGCGGCGCTGATCTTTGCCAAATGGAAGCCGGTCAATGCCATGTTCGCCTGCCTGCTGTTCGGCTTTCTCGACGCGCTGTCGATCCGCCTGCAAGGCACACCGCTGCCAATTGTCGGCAAGGTGTCGGTACAGCTCATGCAGGCGCTGCCTTATGTGCTCACCGTGATCCTGCTTGCAGGCTTCATCGGCAAGGCGATCCCGCCGCGCGCCGGCGGCGTGCCTTACGTCAAGGAACGCTAGGATCGGGCTTTCCGTTTCAGCAACAACCGGCATTTGAACAAGATCGTGGGAGAGAAGAGACGAATGTCGCATGATCTGTTCGAGGCGGCGCAGGCGGCCATGGCCAAAGCCTACGCGCCCTATTCGAAATTTCCGGTGGGTGCGGCACTTCGCACCGAGGACGGCCGCGTGTTCACCGGCGCCAATATCGAGGTGGCGTCCTATCCTGAGGGCTGGTGCGCCGAAACCACCGCGCTCGGCCATTACATCATGGGCGGCGGCGGCAGAATCGTCGAGATAGCGGTGATCGCCGAACGCATGGCCAAATGCTCGCCCTGCGGCGGCTGCCGCCAGCGGCTGGCGGAATTCTGCCGGCCGGAGACCAAGCTCTATCTGTGCGACAACACCGGCGTGGCCGAGACCGTGACCATGGGCGACATGCTGCCTTACGGCTTCAGGGGCGATATCCTGAAATGAAGGAAGCGCTGGATCATCTGGTCGAGAAGCTCGACGGGCTGGCGCCGACCGCGGCGCTCGTGCTGGGCTCCGGCCTTGGCGGACTGGTCGATCAGGTCAAGGACGCCAGGCGCATTTCCTATGCCGAATTGCCAGGCTTTCCGCGCAGCGGGGTTTCCGGCCATGCCGGCGAGGTCGTCGCCGGGCACTTTGCCGGCACGCCGGTGCTGATGCTGTCGGGCCGCGCGCATTACTATGAACATGGCAATGCCGCCGCCATGCGTCCGGCGCTCGAGGTGCTGGCCGGCATCGGCATCTCGCATCTCATCCTCACCAATGCCGCCGGTTCGGTCGATCCCGAAATGGCGCCGGGCTCGGTGATGCTGATCAGCGACCATATCAATTTCTCCGGCTCCAACCCGCTGATCGGCGAGCCGAGCGACCGCCGCTTCGTCGGTCTCACCGAGGCTTACGATGCCGGCCTGCGCGGCGCGATCGAGAAGGCGGCCAAGGCCACCGGCACCGCGCTGCATCAGGGCGTCTATATGTGGTTTTCCGGACCCTGCTTCGAGACGCCGGCCGAGATCCGCATGGCGCGTATCATGGGCGCCACGGCTGTCGGCATGTCGACGGTGCCGGAGGTCATCCTCGCCCGCTTCCTCGGCCTCAAGGTCGCGGCCTGCTCGGTCATCACCAACCTCGCGGCCGGGATGACGGGGGCCGAGCTCTCGCACCAGGAAACCAAGGACATGGCGCCGGTCGGCGGCGCGCGGCTGGCGACGATCCTGCGGCGTGTCTTCCAGGATGGCTTGCCCGACTGATGCTTCCGCAAGAGATCATCCGCCGCAAGCGCGACGGCCACAAGCTCTCGGCGCCGGAGATCGCGGCGTTCATCGAGGGGCTGACGACCGGCGCCATCTCGGAAGGCCAGGTTGGGGCCTTTGCCATGGCTGTGTTTCTCAACGGCATGAGCCGCGAGGAAGCAGTGGCGCTGACGATCGCGATGCGCGATTCCGGCGATGTGCTCGACTGGTCGCATTTGCCGGGTCCGGTCACCGACAAGCACTCGACGGGCGGCGTCGGCGACAATGTCTCGCTGATGCTGGCGCCGATCGTCGCTGCCTGCGGCGCTTATGTGCCGATGATCTCCGGCCGCGGCCTCGGTCATACCGGCGGCACGCTCGACAAGATGGATGCCATTCCGGGTTACATCAGCCAGCCCGATGTGGCGCGCCTGCGCAAGACGGTTCTGGAAACCGGCTTCGCCATCATCGGCCAGACCGCCGATCTCGCGCCGGCGGATCGAAGGCTCTATGCGATCCGCGACGTGACGGGGACGGTCGAGTCGATACCGCTGATCACCGCCTCGATCCTGTCGAAGAAGCTTGCCGCCGGGCTCGGCTCGCTGGTGCTCGACGTCAAGGTCGGCAATGGCGCTTTCATGGAAAAATCGCGCGATGCGGTGGCGCTGGCGAACAGCCTGGTCGAGGTCGCCAATGGCGCCGGCCTGAAAGCCTCGGCGCTGGTGACGGGCATGAACGAGCCGCTGGCATCGGCCGCCGGCAACGCGGTCGAGGTGAAGAATGCCGTCGATTTCCTCACCGGCCGCTACCGCGACCGCCGGCTGGAAGAGGTGACGCTGGCGCTCGCTGCCGAGATGCTGCAGTCGGCCGGGGTCGTCTCGTCCAACCAGGACGGACTGCGGCGCGCCGCCGAGACGCTTGCGGGCGGCCGCGCGGCTTCCATCTTCGCGCGCATGGTGACGGCGCTGGGCGGTCCCGCCGATTTCGTCGAGAACGCGGACAAATATCTGCCGAAGGCGTCTGTGGAGCTGGCGGTGAAAGCGGCCGCGGACGGGTTCGTCACCGCCGTCGCTACGCGCGACATCGGCCTCGCCGTCGTCACGCTCGGTGGCGGGCGCACCCGCCCGGACGACAGAATAGACCATGCCGTTGGCCTGACGAGATTGCTGCCGGTCGGCGCCGAGGTGCGGGCGGGCGAGCCGCTGGCGCTGGTGCATGGCCGCAGCGACGCGGATGCTGAGGCGGCTGCTGCCGCCGTGCGCGCCGCCTATACGATCGGTGCGTCGAAGCCACACGCCGAGAAAACCGTGCTCAGGCGGATATTGCCTCGATAAGGCCGGGTCACTGCACGAGCAGCAGCGCGCCGTCCTGGACCTGGTATTTCTGCAGCCGCTGCAGGAAGCTCATGCCGATCAGGTTGACCTGCAAGGCCCTGTCGTCGAGCACCATTGCCTGGATATTGTCGACCGAAATCTTGCCGATCTGCAGGTGATCCAGTGTCACCACGGCGGCCTTGATGGCGCCGTTGGCGGTGTTGACCTGGCGGTTGAAATCCGACGGGTTGAGCGAAATGCCGATCTTGCGCGCGGTCGACATGTTGATGGCGACAAGCGTGGCGCCGGTGTCGATCATACCGTCGACCTGACGGCCATTGAGCTTGAACTGCGAGGTGAAGTGTCCGCGCTCGTCTGCATTGACCAGCACCTGGCGGCCGAGCGGCATCGGCGCCGCCGGTTTGTCCGGAACCGAAGCGAGGTTGACCTGCGGCTGCGTCTCAGGTGCTGCCGGCTTGGACGCGACAGGCGATTTCAGCAAGCCGTCCAGCAGATGCGGATTCGACTGATAGACGATCGGAATCGATGCCGAGGTTCCGGCGAAGATGCCAAGGATGAGAAGCTTGCGCAGCATGGACGCCTCTTCGTGAAGGGCCAATTTCTACGCCGACATGGTGTTTTCAGTTTTAACGCGGCGCGCGACCGCGTCTTTGCGTAAACGCCTGGTAAATGAGGCCGCTATTTGGTGCCATACATGCGGTCGCCGGCGTCGCCAAGGCCGGGCATGATGTAGCCCTTTTCGTTCAACTGGCGGTCGATCGAGGCGGTAAAGACCGGCACGTCCGGATGCGCCTTGGTGAAGCGCTCGATGCCCTCGGGTGCCGCGAGCAGGCAGAGGAAGCGGATGTTGGTCGCGCCGCGTCCCTTCAACTTGTCGATCGCGGCGATCGCGGAATTGGCGGTCGCCAGCATCGGGTCGACGACGATCACCAGACGGTCGGCGAGATCGCTCGGCGCCTTGAAGAAGTATTCGACCGCTTCCAGCGTCTCATGATCGCGGTAGAGCCCGATATGGGCGACGCGGGCCGCCGGCACCAGGTCGAGCAGTCCTTCGAGCAGGCCGTTGCCGGCGCGCAGAACCGAGGCGAAGACCAGTTTCTTGCCTTCCAGCGTCGGCGCTTCCATCTCCTCGATCGGCGTCTCGATGATGGTCGTCGTCAGCTCGAGGTTGCGGGTCACCTCATAACCCAGAAGCAGCGAGATCTCGCGCAGCAGCCGCCGGAAGCCGGCCGTCGAGGTCTCCTTCTTGCGCATGATGGTCAGCTTGTGCTGGACAAGGGGGTGGTCGACGACGGTGACGCCCTGCATGATCTGCTCCGACTGGTTCGCAGTGGGTGGTGAGTAGTGAGTAGTGAATAGTGAGCCGATTTGCGAGTCCCTGCTCCGGGAAAGCGCCGGACTTCAACTGATCGACGTGCGCGCAGCCAAATCAGCCGTAGCGACTACTCACTACCGACTACTGACTACTCACCGAGCTCGCGGCTCCAGCCGCCCTAGCAGCATCGCCTTGGTCTTCCTGTCGACGAAGGCCGCCTCGATGGCCGTCCTGGTGACAGCGGAAAGCGCCTTGTCATTCATGGAAAAATGCTCGGCGGCGATGTCGTATTCGCGCTTCAGCGAGGTCCAGAAATAGGGCGGGTCGTCGGAGTTGAGCGTCACCTTGCAGCCGGCGGCGCGCAGCGCCGGAAAGGGATGGTCGGCGAAGCTGTCGAAGACTTTCAGCGCGATGTTGGAGCCGGGGCAGCATTCCAGCACCACGCCTTCGTCGGCGATGCGGCGGACAAGGTCGGGGTTTTCGATGGCGCGCACGCCGTGGCCGATGCGCGACGGCCTGATATGGTCGAGCGCTGCCTTGACACTTTCCCAGCCCATCAACTCTCCGGCATGGATGGTGATGCCAAGGCCCGCCTCGCGGGCGATCTCGAAGGCACGCACATAATCCTCGAAATCGCCGATGCGCTCGTCGCCGGCGACGCCGAAGCCGGTCACCAGGGGATGGCGGCAGCGCGCCGCGAAGCGCGCCGCCTGCTCGATCGACTCGACGCCGACGTGGCGCACGCCGGTGACGATCATGCGGCCTTCGATGCCGGTCTTGGCCTTGGCGCGCAGCATGCCTTCGCCCAGCGCATCCGTATAGGCCTTGGGCGAGAGGCCGGCCTTCCTGGCGTGATCGGGCGAGGTGAAGACCTCGGAATAGATGGCGCCGTCGCGGGCCAGGCTGGTGAGATAGTGATCCGCCAGCCGCGCGTAATCCTCCTCGGTGCGGAACAGGTCCGCGGAAAAATCATAGGCCGCAAGGAAAGACGTGAAATCATGCCAGACGAAGGAGCCGTCGTGTATGAAAGGCGAGGGGTCCCTGCCATATTTGCGGGCCTGCTCGATGACGAGTTCGGGCGCTGCCGCCCCTTCGATGTGGCAGTGCAGTTCGGCTTTCAAAATCATGCGGTCATCCCGTCCGGTACGATGTTCTGGCACAGATTCCGACCGGAAAAACACGCAATACACTTCCCGGGCCAGTCTTGAAGGCGCGGCCTAAAACCGCGCCCTGGACAATAGCGTCGGCACCATCGATCGGCTATGGTCCCGCCGGTTTTATGACGGATGAAAATAATGTCGGTTGAAAGAACCACGGCCGCTGGCGGCATGGAGACCTCCTATGGGTTCAGGAAGGTCGGGGAGGGCGACAAGCAGCCCCTGGTCAACGACGTCTTCCATAAAGTCGCCAATCGCTATGACCTCATGAACGATCTGATGTCGGCCGGGTTGCATCGGCTGTGGAAGGACGCGTTGGTCGCCTGGCTTAACCCGCCGAAGCGTGCACGCTGGAAAGTTCTCGATGTTGCCGGTGGCACCGGCGACGTCGCATTCCGCATCGTCGAGGCCAGCCAGCGCCAGGCGCACGCGACCGTGCTCGACATCAATGGTTCGATGCTGGCCGTCGGCCGCGACCGCGCCGAGAAGCAGGGCCTGGCCGAAAACACCGACTTCGTCGAGGCCAATGCCGAGGCGCTGCCGTTCGAGGGCGAGGTTTTCGACGCCTATACGATCGCCTTCGGCATCCGCAACGTGCCGCGCATCGATGCCGCACTTGCCGAGGCCTATCGTGTGCTGAAGCGCGGGGGACGGTTCTTGTGCCTGGAATTCTCCGAGGTGGACATGCCGCTGCTCGACAAGGCCTATGAGGCCTGGTCGTTCAACGCGATCCCCAAAATCGGCAAGGCGGTGACCGGCGATGGCGAGCCCTATTCGTACCTTGTCGAATCGATCCGCAAATTCCCCAACCAGCAGAATTTCGCTGCCATGATCACCCGTGCCGGCTTCAGCCGGGTGAGCTTCCGCAACTATTCCGGCGGCATCGCGGCGCTGCATTCGGGCTGGAAGCTTTGAAGCGGGGCATTTTGAGCAGGGCCGGCAATGAGTAGCGTCGCCGCCGCCTTTCGGCTGGCCAGGGCCGGCTGGGTGCTGGTCCGCGAGGGCGTCGTCGCCGCATTGCCCGGCGAAGAGCTTTCGGGCATGCCGAAATTCGGCTGGCGCGTGGCGCGGTTGTTCACCCGCCGCCGCGCGCTGAGCTATCAGCGCGGCGACCGTCTGGCGCGGGCGGTGGTGCGGCTCGGGCCTTCCTACGTCAAGCTCGGCCAGTTCCTGGCGACGCGGCCCGATGTCGTCGGCAACGACATGGCGCTCGACCTGGCGCTCCTGCAAGACAAGATGCACACCTTCCCGAAGGCGGAGGCGGTCGCCGCAATCGAGGGGTCGCTCGGGCGCAAGATAAAGGATCTCTATTCGAGCTTCGGCGATCCGGTCGCGGCTGCCTCGATCGCGCAGGTGCACAGCGCGGATGTTATGCGCGACGGTGCGGCCTCGCAGGTGGCGGTGAAGGTCATCCGGCCCGGCGTGCGGCGGCGTTTCTTCCAGGATCTCGAAAGCTATTTCCTCGCCGCGCGCCTGCAGGAGAAATACATCCCATCGTCGCGCCGCCTGCGCCCGGTCGAAGTGACGGAGACGCTGGCGCAGACCACCAGGATCGAGATGGATCTGCGCCTCGAGGCGGCGGCGCTGTCCGAGCTTGGCGAGAACACCAAGGACGATCCGGGCTTTCGCGTGCCTTCGGTCGATTGGGAGCGGACCGGCCGCGACGTGCTCACCATGGAGTGGATCGACGGCGTCAAGATGAACGACATTGCCGGTCTTGCCACCGCCGGCCATGACCTCAAGGCGATCGCCGCCAACCTGATCCAGTCATTCTTGCGGCACACGCTACGCGACGGTTTCTTCCATGCCGACATGCATCCGGGCAATCTGTTCGTCGAGGCCAACGGCACCATCGTCGCGGTCGATCTCGGCATTGCCGGGCGTCTTGGCAAGAAGGAGCGCCGCTTCCTCGCCGAGATCCTCTACGGCTTCATCGTGCGCGATTATCAACGCGTCGCCGAGGTGCATTTCGAGGCCGGCTATGTGCCGCGCCAGCACAATGTCTCGGCCTTCGCCCAGGCGATCCGCGCCATCGGCGAGCCGATCCATGGCCAGTCGGCCGAGACCATCTCGATGGCGAAACTTTTGACCTTGCTGTTCGAGGTCACCGAGCTGTTCGACATGGCGACGCGGCCGGAACTGATCCTCTTACAAAAGACCATGGTCGTGGTCGAAGGCGTGGCGCGTACGCTCGATCCCGCCTTCAACATGTGGAAGACGGCAGAACCAGTGGTCGGCGACTGGATCGCCGGCAATCTCGGCCCGCGCGGCTTGCTGACTGATGCGCGCGACGGCGCCAAGGCGCTGCTGACGCTGGTAAGGCAGGCACCCGATCTTGCCGCTCGCACCGACCGGCTGTCGCGCGAGATCGACCTGATGGCCGAAAACGGCCTGCGCTTCGACGAGGCGACCGCGCGCTCCATCGGCAAGGCCGAGGCGCGCCACACCCGCTCCGGTCGCGTGGCGCTGTGGGTGATCGCGCTGACGCTGATCTACATCGCCTGGAAAATCTTGTGATTGCTCTGTTATGATAGCATTGCTATCATTGCATTCGTGACGATCAGGCGAGTGCAATCACATGGCCAGCATCACCATCCGCAATCTCGACGATGACGTGAAGGACCTGCTGCGCCAACTGGCAGCGGAAAATGGCTGCTCGATGGAGGAGCAGGCGCGGCTGATGATCCGGGCAGCGGTCGAAGGCCGGGCCGGCCAAGCCGACCGCATCGACCAGATCGAGAAGACGCTGCGCGCGCTGGCCGATACGAGCCGCCCGGTGACCCCGGCGGTCGCCGTTTCGGCCAAACCATCGCCGCGTGGTTCGCTGGCGGGCAAGCGCATCCTGCTCATCATCGGGGGCGGCGTCGCCGCCTATAAGGCGCTCGACCTTATCCGCCGCCTGCGCGAGCGCGGTGCGGCTGTGCGGGTGGTGATGACGGCTGCCGCGCGGGAGTTCGTCACCACGCTGTCGGTCGGCGCGCTTTCGGCGGATCATGTCTTCACCGAGCTCTTCGACCGCAAGGACGAGCACGATGTCGGCCACATCAGGCTATCACGCGAGGCAGACCTTCTGGTCGTCGCGCCGGCCACCGCCGACCTGATGGCGAAGCTCGCCAACGGCCATGCCAGCGATCTCGCCTCGACGGTGCTTCTGGCCACCGACAAGAAGGTGCTGATGGCGCCCGCCATGAACCCGAAAATGTGGGCGCATGCAGCGACGCGCCGCAACAGGGCAACGCTGCAGAAGGACGGCATTGCCTTTGTCGGCCCCGCCAGGGGCGAGATGGCCGAGAGCAACGAGGCCGGCGAGGGCCGCATGGCCGAGCCGCTGGAGATCGTCGCTGCGGTCGAGGCAATGCTCGACGAAAGGCCGAAGCCGCTTGCCGGCCGCAGGATCATAATCACCTCGGGGCCGACGCATGAGCCGATCGACCCGGTGCGCTACATCGCCAACCGTTCGTCCGGCAAGCAGGGCCATGCGATCGCGGCCGCGCTGGCGAAACTCGGCGCGGATGTGCGGTTGGTGTCGGGTCCGGTCAACATTGCCGATCCGGCAGGCGTGACAACCACGCATGTCGAAACGGCCGCGCAGATGGAGGAAGCGGTCGAGAGCCTGTTGCCGGCGGATGCCGCCGTCTTCGTCGCGGCGGTGGCTGACTGGCGCACGGCCAATGCCGCCGGCGAAAAGATCAAAAAGGTGGCGGGCGAGGGGCCGCCTTCGCTCAAGATGGTCGAGAATCCTGATATCCTCGCCGGCATCGGCCATCACGCTCGGCGCCCGGGTCTCGTCGTCGGTTTCGCCGCCGAGACGCAGGATTTGATCGGCAATGCCGAGGCAAAGCTGAAGAAGAAGGGCGCCGACTTCATCGTCGCCAACGATGTCTCGCATGAGAGCGGCATCGGGCCGTCCGGCGTGATGGGCGGCGACCGCAACAAGGTGCGCATCGTCTCCAGGGCCGGCGTCGAGGAATGGCCCGAGATGGGCAAGGACGAGGTGGCGGCACGTCTCGCCGCGCTCATTGCCGAGCGGCTGCAGTCCATCGTCGTCTGAGCGCCGCGGCTCAGCCTTCCTCGAAGAGTTCGATGCAGTTGCCGGAAGGATCCTGGATGACGAGTTGCGAGCCGCCGGGGCCAGTTCGCAACGGCACGCGTATCTTGCAACCGGCAGCTTCGATCGCCGGCAAGCGGGATTTCAGATCCTCGGTGATCAGCACTATCCGGTTCCAGCCCCCAGCCGAAGGTGTCTCCCCCTCGGCCGTCGGTTGCGCGGCCGACGAGCGGGGACCGGCGAGCCACAATGTCAGCGACCCGTGCCTGACGATGGCCATTGCGGGCCCGTATTGCGCTATGAGCTCGAACTCCAGGACATCCCGGTAAAAAGCAATTGCTTCCTGAACATCGTGGACAAAGTAGCGTACAGCAGACATCGGCTCATCCTTCGCTGCGGGTCTTCTCCCACATTAGCCAATCCCACTGCGAGCGGGCAGTATCCAGTTGTTGAAAAAAGCATGCGCCCAGCGCGTCTGGCGCGCCGACGCCATCGCCTTCATTCGGCGGCGATGCCTGGAACGCTGCTGTTCGCGGCAAGGCCGGCTTCGATCGAGTCGGAAATGATCCGCAAACCGAGATCCAGTTCATCTTCGGAGATGGTCAGCGGTGGCGCTATGCGGAAGACACCGCCCATGCCGGGAAGCTTGACGATGTTCATGCTCAGCGGAACGCCTCGGCGGCAATCGCGGCGCCCAGCTGGTGATCGGGGACCTTGCCGTCCTTGACGATCTCGACGCCGAGCAGAAGCCCGCGACCGCGCACGTCGCCGACGCAGCCGTAGCGCTGCTTCAGCCGCGACAGGCCATCGGACAATCGCGCGCCGAGATGCCGGGCGCGATCGACCAGTTTTTCTTCTTCCACGACATCGAGCACGGCAAGCCCAACGGCCGCCGGCAACGGGTCGGAGACATGCGTGGTGTAAAACAGGAAGCCCTTCTCATGCGCTTCTTCCTCGATTTCGGCCGTGGTCATGACGGCCGACAGCGGCAGCCCGGCGCCGATGGTCTTCGAGAGGGTGAGGATATCCGGGGTGACGCCGTCCCTCTGGAAGGCGAACATATGTCCGGTCCGGCCAATGCCGGTCTGCGCCTCGTCGAGAATCAGGAGCATGCCGCGCTCACGGCATTTCTTTTGCAGCGCGGCCAGATAGCCCAGCGGCAGTTCCAATATGCCGCCGCTGGATAGGATCGGCTCGGCGACAAAAGCCGCCAGGTTTCCCGTCGACTGGCTGTCGACCAGATCGAAGGCGTCGTCGAGTTCGGTCTGCCAATCCAGCGAACCGTCGGCGTTCTTGAAACGCGGCCGAAAACTGTTCGGCGCGGGGATGGCCAGCGAGCCGACAGCGGCCGGCCCATAGCCCTTGCGGCCGGCGCTGTAGGTCGCCGAGGCAGCGACCCCGGTCATGCCGTGCCAGCTCTTCGAAAAGGCGACGATCTCGTGCTTGCCGGTCACCAGCTTCGCCATGCGGATCGCGGCTTCGTTGGACTCCGCGCCTGTCGACAACAACAGCACCCGGTCGAGCCCCGGCGCCAGCGCCGCGAGGCGCTCGGCAAGCTCGACCACGGGACGGGACAGCATGCCGCTGAACAGATGCGCGACCTCACCGACCTGGCGGCTCACCGTCGAAACGATGCGGGGATGGGAATGTCCAAGCAGCGCGCTCATCTGGCCGGAGGTGAAATCGAGGATCGGCCTGTTGTCGGCATCGTAGACAAAGGATCCGGCGGCGCGCTCGATGATCGCCGGCTCGAAGCTGCCGCCATAGCGTATCAGGTGCTTTTGCGCCGCATTCCAAAAGCCGCGATCCAGGTTTTTCGACATCGTCCAGCTCCACCAAAGTGTCCAGTGCAATTGATACCGGTTGGCGCGGGTGCAGTAAAATTGATAGTAGTCGGATTCCGATATCAATGGATTTGATATGCTTGATCTCAAGCTGTTGTCGACCTTCGTGCGCGCGGCCCATTCGGGCACGCTGAGCGCGGTTGCCGTTCAGGTCGGACGCACGCAATCGGCGGTGACCATGCAGATCCAGCGGCTGGAGGAAGCGCTC